>JAJZDJ010000181.1 GCA_021828685.1 Actinomycetes bacterium
GTGCCGTTACTCCGACCATCAGGCGTGAAGTACACGACGTCCGTCGGTTCGTTCGCACTGCGTCTCCTTCCACGCCAGAGGACCGGCTCGTTACTGCCTGATCCCACGGCCGAGGTGTTGGTGTGCACAACCTACGCGCCGGAGCAATCGTGACCCAACGTCTCCGCTGCCCATCTTGCCCAGTGGTGTTGCCTATCTTGCGTCGGTGTCCGTGGGATGTGGCGTCACGCCGATCCCCGCGGCCAGCGCGACGGCACTGGCTCGGTCCGCCACCCCCAGCTTGCGCAGCACCGACGCAACGTGGTGGTCGGTTGTGCGCACGGAGACGACGAGCTCCGCTGCGATGGCTCGATTGCTGAGACCCTCCGAGAGCAGCTGGAGGACCTCCATCTCGCGCGCCGTGAGCCCCGCGGGGTTCGCCGAGGTCGTCGGGCGCGGGCCACGTGGGAGCCTCCGCACTCCCGCGGCCCGCAGCCGTGTCGCGACAGCCGACGCGGTGCGCGTCGCGCCGAGGTCGTAAAGCCGGGTCAATGCCTGTCGGCCCGCATCGGGGTCGCCGCCGTCATGGAGGGCGAGCGCTCCCTCGTAGGGGCATCCGTGATCGTCCCACCACGCCGCCGCCGCTCGCCAGTCGTGTTGGACTTGGCTGCGGTGCGGCTCGGGCAACGTCTCGATAGCCGTCACCGGTGCACCCGCTCGGTACCGCCAGACCTCGAGCTCGTAGGCGTGCCACGGCTCGGCTTGCCGGGGTAGTCCGACGAGCAGCTGAACGGTGGACTCGAGGTCGGAGTGCCGTCCCTCGATCCAGGCGATCTCGGCGCTGGCCGCGGCGACCGCGACCTCGAGGTGGGAGAGCCCTGAGGTCCTCGCAAGCCTCGCCGCCTCGTCAAGATCCTGGGCCCAGTTGCCCTCGCCCTTGCGTGCCCGGAGTCGTGCCAAGACAAGTAGTGCCGTGCAAGTGTGCTGCGCGTGGTCCACCGAACTGCCGAGCACTGTCGAAGCCGTTTGCTCGGCCTCCTTCCAATGACCCCGGAGCAAATCGCACTCCGCCTGGAGCGCATGAAGCCATGCGAGGGATGCGTCCAGCCCGAAGCGGATGGCGTGGGAAATTGCCTCGTCGAGGCGCTTCGCTGCCATGTCGCATTCGTGCCACCTGACGAGCAACCATGCTTCGTGCTGCAACGCCCGTCCGACGGCTCCCTCGTCCCCGATGGATGCGGCGAGCTCCCGGCTCTGCGCAAGAAGGGAGAAGCCCGTCAGATCCCCCCGACGACACCGGATCACGCCGGTCGCGTCCAGGACCGACGCGAGGGTGTCCGCGTCACCGACCTGTTCGGCAAGAGCAGCCGCGCGCGACCCGAGACGTAGGCCTTCCTCATCGTCGTCGACCCCGCGGATCGCGGCGAGCCCGGCATAGGCACGCGCAAGCGCCGGAGTCGCCCCGAGAGGTTCCAGCAGCTCGATGACCTCCAGGGTCCGCGCGGCGGCCTCCTCACGACGGCCGAGCACCGCAAGGAGCCGGGCCTCGAGCCGCAGGGCGCCCGCGAACTGCGCGGCGTCATTGGTCTTGGAGCACAGCGTCACCGCCTCCCTGGCCGACGCGAGGCCCTCGGTGAAGTGGCCGGTCAGTGCGGCCTCGACCGCGTAGGCACCGAGCAGCTGGACGCGCTCAGCCACTGGAAGCGCCCCGGCGTAGGGCAGCGTCCGCTGGTACTCCACAAACGCTCGACCGTGAGCTCCTAGCGCTGCGGCGCGCTCTGCGGCTGGGGGTCCGTAGCGGAGCACGGCCGCGCTATCGGCCGCGGCTTCGGCATGGTATGCCAGGCGAGCCTGGTCCAGGAGTTCGGGGCGCGAGCTCTCGATGGCGGCAATCGCGCGTCGGTGCAGCCGCACGCGCTGGTTGACGGGAATGCTGGCGTCGATCACCTGCCGCGCCAGCTCGTGGCGAAATCGCACCGAGGTGCCATCGGAGACGAGGAAGCCTTTGTCGACGCAGGTCTCAATCCCGCTCGGGTCGTCCACCAGCGCATCGAGGAGCCACATCTCGGTCGGACCGGCCACGATGGCCACGCCGTCGAGAACCTGGCGGGCGGCTTCGTTTAGCCGACCCGCTCTCGCGAGGATCGCATCGCGGACCGTGGCTGGCCAGATCTCCCCTCCGGTGGCGAGCAACTCGCTCACGAAGAAGGGGTTTCCGCCCGTCAACTCCCGGATCCGCTCGATATCAACCCCGGGGCGCGGCCCGAGTTGCCTGATGGCGAGGAGTGAGAGAGGCTCGAGTGCGATTCGAATCGCCTCGGGTTCGCTTGCCAGCTGCCCGAGCGTCACGCGTACTGGGCTCGCGCGACCGACGTAGTCGTCGCTCACGCTCACGACGAGCAGTACTGGCAAGTCCCAGATCCTTCGAGCGACCAGGCGGAGTACGTCGAGCAATGCCTGGTCGGCGAAGTGGAGGTCCTCGATGATGAGGACGGTTGTTCGGCCCGCCAGCGCCCGAAGCAAGGTATCAGCAACCTCGTAGGGACGCGGTGCCCCGGTGAGGAGGGTCGAGAGTTCGTTGCAGCCCACTGCCCGTGCGAGGTCAAGAAGTGGTCCGAGCGGGCTCGCGTTCGCAATCGGCTCGCACAACGCGATAGCAACGCCCACATCGTGCGGTGCGCGGCCCGCAAACGCGCGAAGCAACATCGTCTTCCCTGCGCCCTCCTCTCCGGTGACGAGGACGGTGCGCCCCTTCTCGTGTGATGCGACTTCCCCAAGCGCCCAACCCAGCTGCTCTAGAGCGTCCGAGCGCTCGAGCAGCGAAGAGCCGCTCGCCTTGGACTGCCTCACCCGAATCATTGGTAGTCAGGGGGCCGGTGCTCTTACGAGCCCGGTTCCCCATCCCTCTTTCAAGTGAGTGGCGGGAGGAAACCTCCCCCTCCCGCTCTCGCAGAACCGTACGTGACACTCTCGCGTCATACGTCTCCCGCGAGCCGACTGGTGGTGGTCCGGGCAAGTTGCCAGTGGGCGAAGGGCTTGGGGCTGTGCTCGCGAACAGCGGCCAGCCGGTCCCATGCCCGTGAGGGCTCGCGCCGTAATCGTTTGAACTTCTGCATGGCCCAGCGGACGAGGTGCTCGTCGATGCGCCGTGCGGTAGATGCCTGACCGGAGGCTCTCTTGGAGTTCTGCGATCATTCGCTCGAACCCATAGGCCTCCGCCACCGCCAGGGTCACACCATCGACCCCGGCAGCACCACGGTTTGCTCGGACCCGCTCCCACGCCTCCCGCAGAACGTCACTTCTGTAGATGCGGTCGTACAGGGAGTGGAAACGCCAACCCGATGACTGCTTGGCCGCAGCCCATAGCCGGTTCTGGAGTCGTCGCACTTTGGCGGGGGGAAGATGCTTCCCCTCGGGGTAGATGTCCGGGGCGGTCCCCGGCATGCCCTCGCGCTTACCTCCATCTCCGGTGTGACCGAAGTCGGGGTCGTTCCCTCCCGCCGGGTTCTTCCCGGCGATCAACGGTACTACGACCCCGTCGGACTCCCGCTTGCCTCCGTCAAGTTTCACCACTGGTTTATCCCGACGGTCTTTGCTGACAAGGCTGGCAAGACGGGTCTCTCCTGTTCCGAACCATCCCTTGCGTACGTGCCGCTCCCCGTACCCCGAGGGGACTTGGCCAAGGGCATGTCGGACGCCAGTTAGGCCAGGTGCTGCCTTCGCCGTGACATGAGCGGCTCGGCTCCCCCGTTGTAAATGTGACGAGGCTGCAGGACTCGGCTCTGATAGACCTACGGCCCGCACGCTTGCTCCCTCCAAAGAGGCTCTCGACGCCCCGCTCAGCCCGCCACCTCTCGACGACAAACCGGGGCCTGCTACCGGGCTCTCCGGCGATTACCCGGACGGGACTCTCACCCGCTGGGCTGATCCAGTTTCCAGGACGCAACACCTGCCACCTCGTAGACAGTCGACATGGCCCGATTATGGGAGGTGCACGCCAGCAGAGGTGACCGTGCTTCACGGAAAGATCCCCTGCGGCACGCACAGATGTTAGTTGAGTCCCGGGGACGTGGTGTACGGGTTGGGGGTGATCTGAGGGGGTGTATCCTCAACGGCGACAGCCATCGCGTCAGCCTTTAAGCTTGACTTAGTCTAGGTCGTCCAGAACTCCCGACATCGAGACGCCATGTTGACGCATCGAAGGCCCTGCGGGCTTATGGCGCAGAATGCAGAGATCCCTGACCTGGCAGCTGTGCCAGGGCTTGCCGTAGAGCTCGCCGCCAGGCTTGATTGGCAACGGTGTGAGCATGTTCCGAAGTGGGGCCGGCCGAGGCACCGAGGCGGCCCGCGTAGGCCAGGGGATGGTCGGTCGAAATGGCCCTGTTCGTCGGCACCGCCCCTGGATGACATGCCTTTGGTCCTGGCGGCGCCGGTACGGGAGCGCCGGCACCTGCCGCGGCTGTCAAGTCGACGAAGCAACTCGACCCATCTTGACCGCTACCCTGCTGGTAGGCGCCGAAGCTCGTGTACGTCGTCAGGTTGTACTGCCACTGAGGGGTCTGGCCGCTCAGATCTACATACGTATTGTGATTGAGCTGAAGCGGCGATCCCAACTTCAGGTATTCAGGATTCTCGGCCACGAACGTGTTATTTGTCACCTGATCAGGCCTCGAGGGACAGAAGAGGGCTTTGCCATAAGTCGGTCCGGGATTCAGCTGCGCTTGGATCAACGGCGTCGAGCTAGTAGCGCCAGAAGCGGGATCCCAGTACACCGTATTACCGGCAATCCTCACACCGTCGAGACAGCCGGGCTTCACACCGTTAAAGCCAAAGGAGTTGAGAAGGATCGCACCTTGTGAAGGCAGGCCCGTACTACCTGAAGCGTCCCCTGCGACATTAGTGCCGTTTCCTATGCAAACATTATCTGTGAAAGTACTGTTACGCTCGGTCATGCCATACGAGCTGAAGATCGAACCGCAATAGCCGTCGGACGGGCCGCCGAAGTTTCCGGTCACAGTTTGGTAGTCCGAGGCGGTGTCGATGTCGTAGTCGCCTCCGTCGTGAATCGCCGAATGTGAGTCGAAGGCGACGTTGCCTGCGACACGGCAGTGATGACAGTTGAAATCCCAGATAGCGCTCGGCGTCCCGATCGTATGAGCCACGGCTTGGCTCATGATCATCCCGGTGTTGTAGGCGACGTTACCAACACTCGTCGCTGCGTTCGCTTCGCCAATAAGGATACCGTCACCGCCGACATCGTGAACGATGGAGTCTTTCACGGTGATACCACTGCCCCGGTTGGAGGGAAACTCGCCAGCATCGAGAACGATTCCACCCCATTGACTCGTCCCGTAGGCGAGAGCGTGGCTCACCGTTACGTCATGGAAGGTCTGCTCTCCTGATGCCTTCATGTAGATCAGTCCGCTAAACTTGCCGGTCAACTTCGAGGGCTCGCCCGACACGTCTTTAACAACCACGTCCGCGATTCGAATTCCGGATAGCCGTAGCGGCGTAGCCGACGAGCCTTCGACGAAGATACCGAAGCGACTACCGCCAGTCGTCTCGACATTCTTGATCGTCCAATGCTGCTGGTTGTCCAAGAGAATGGCTTCTTCGCCTGATCCGCCGTCGATCGTTGGAAGCGCTCCGCTGCCATAGGCCGAGATGGTGATCGGAGCATGCGCGGTACCCGAGCCTCCAGGCTCGAGGGTACCGTCACATGTACTTCCCCTGGCCAACAACAAGGTCGACCCAGCTGAGAACACAGTCGAATTCACGGCAGCCAACGAGTTCCACGGTGTGGCAACGCTACCGTCACCTGGTGCAGTAAGCGAGCAGTCCAGGTAGTAAACCCTGCCGTGAGTTGCTGATACCTCTGTCGCTCCGCTGGGACCAGCAAACGCCACGGAGCTACCCAACACTAACAATGCGCTCAAACAGGCCTTGAACATTCTTACCTCCCTAATTGTCGATCCATACCTATGTTGCTACCACATGACCCGTCACTAAATAGATTCGCCAGGGTGCTCACCACATCTATCAACCTTTAACTGCACCGACACCAAGTCCACCAGACCAGTAGCGCTGCAAAAGTACGACGGCAACTACGAGAGGGAGCACCGAGATGAGAGCACCCATCAGGATCACCGTATAGATGTCGGGAGGGGTACCGGCCAAGGTAGTTAGCGCAGACCACGAGTTCAGCCCGAGCGCCATGGGATACAGGTGAGTATTGTTCAGCATTACGAGCGGCAAGAAGTAGTCATTAAACGTAGCGACGAACTGGAACAAGAAGATAGTGACCAGTGCGGGCTTCATCATCGGGAAGCCGATCTTTCGAAACACCAGCGCCTCCCGCG
>JAJZDJ010000182.1 GCA_021828685.1 Actinomycetes bacterium
GGCAGCCACCGGCGAGATCGTATCCGCGGAGGAGCTCGGCGGCGGGGACGTCCACAGCCGCCGGTCTGGGGTCACGGACCACCTCGCCGCAGACGACCACGAAGCCTTGGCGATGCTGCGAAGCATCATCACGACCTTCCCGGCACCCGGCTCGCCGCCGTGGAGCGTCGAGGGGCCGGAGGATCCCGTTGCTGATCCGACGGAGCTTTACGGCGTCGTTCCCGCGGATACGAGGACACCCTACGACGTGCACGAAGTGGTGGCGCGTCTCGTCGACGGCGGCCGCTTCTTCGAGTTCAAGGCGGAGTACGGTCCGACGCTCGTCACGGGGTTCGCGAGGATCTGGGGTCACCTCGTGGGGATCGTCGCCAACAACGGCGTGCTTTTCTCCGAGTCCGCGCTCAAAGGAGCGCACTTCGTGGAGCTTTGCGACCAGCGGGCAATCCCGTTGCTGTTCCTTCAGAACATCAACGGCTTCATGGTCGGCAGGGACTACGAGGCGGGCGGCATCGCGAAGCACGGGGCGAAGATGGTGACCGCCGTCGCCACCACGCGGGTGCCGAAGCTAACCGTGGTGATCGGGGGGAGCTTCGGAGCCGGGAACTATGCGATGGCCGGCCGTGCTTTCTCCCCCCGCTTCGTGTGGATGTGGCCGAACGCCCGGATATCTGTGATGGGAGGCGAGCAGGCGGCGTCTGTTCTGGCGACTGTTGCCGACCCTGAAGGCGAATGGGACGCCGAGCGCCTCGAAGCCTTCAAAGATCCGCTTCGCCAACAGTATGAGCATCAGGGCAACCCGTACTACTCGACCGCTCGCCTGTGGGACGACGGGATTATCGATCCGGTGGACACTCGCCGCGTCGTAGGCCTCGCTCTCGGGGCGTGCGGGGATGCGCCTCTGGCCCCGTCCCGTTTCGGCGTGTTCAGGATGTGACGGAACACATGTTGCAGCGGGTCCTGGTGGCCAACAGAGGCGAAATCGCTCTGCGTGTCTCGCGGACGCTACGGCGGATGTCGATCGACGCTGTCTGCGTCTACACCGACGCCGACTCACGCAGCCGTCATGTGCTCGAAGCGTCCGAGGCGGTGCGGCTCGATTCCCCGCAGGGCTACCTCGACGCGCAACGGATCGTGGATGTGGCGCTCGAACGCGGCTGTGACGCGGTGCACCCCGGATACGGGTTTCTCTCCGAGAGCGCCTCGTTCGCGCGCACGTGCAGCGCGAACGGCTTGACCTTCATCGGGCCGCCGGCAGACGCCATCGCTTTGATGGGCGACAAGATCAACGCGAAAAAGACGGTCGCCGCTGTCGGCGTGCCTGTCGTAGAAGGACTCGCCGATCCCGCGGCGACAGACGACGATCTCATCGAGGCAGCCGGTCGGATCGGACCGCCGGTGATCTTGAAACCGTCCGGCGGCGGAGGCGGCAAGGGAATGCACGTCGTAAATGAACTGTCCGAGCTGCCTGCCGTTATCGGTGTAGCCCGCAGGGAGGCGCTCGCCTCTTTCGGCGATTCGACGCTGCTCCTCGAGCGTTTCGTGCACCGGCCGCGCCACATCGAGATGCAGGTTTTCGCCGACACCCACGGGAACTTCGTAGCGCTCGGTGAGCGCGAGTGCACCTTGCAAAGACGCCATCAGAAGGTCGTCGAAGAAGCCCCTTCGGTGTTCTTAAACGACGCGGCGCGCACGAGAATGGCCGACTGTGCCGTCGAGGTCGCTCGGGCTTGCAGCTACGTAGGGGCGGGAACGGTCGAGTTCATCGTGTCGGGCGACGACCCCGAAGCCTTCTTCTTCATGGAGATGAACACGCGCCTGCAGGTCGAGCATGCAGTAACCGAAATGGTCCTCGGGGTGGATCTAGTCGAATGGCAGGTGCGCGTGGCTAGCGGCGAGCATCTGGTGTGGCCAACGCAGAGCGCGGTGCCCGTCCCGAGAGGCCATGCCATTGAAGCGAGGGTTTACGCCGAGGATCCCGGCAGAGGGTTCCTTCCGTCGTCTGGGACAATTGTCGGGCTGAAAGAGCCGGCGTCGAGCGGCGTGGTGAGAGTCGATTCGAGCTTGAGCCTCGGGGTGCAGATCGGCACGGCCTACGACCCGATGCTCGCGAAGGTCGTGTCCTGGGGGGAGGACAGGCATTCCGCTATCAGTCGACTGGAACGGGCACTTCGAGATACGGACATCCTCGGTGTCACAACAAATGTCAGTTTTCTAACGGCGCTGCTCGACGACGCCGAGGTAAAGGCTGGCGAATTCGATACGGGCCTTGTGGAAACCAAAGGGCGGCTTTTGGCAGCCTCATCGACTGCAAGTACACAGTTGCTCGCCGCCGGGGCGGTCGTCGACGCCTGGGAGACGCACTCGGAGTCGAACTCGGAGTCGAACTTGGCACCGCAAGAAGCAGTGCGTCTGGGGGCACGGTCCGAGAGTGCGAGCTCCGGCCGCGACCTCGGTGCGTGGGGAGCGTTTGACGGCTGGCGGGTCGGGGGGCCGGTCGCTCGCCGCCGGCGATGGCAGGTGGGAGGACAGGAAACGCAGACCGAGGTGGGCGACGGCTGGGTGGCTGTCGGCGACGAGCGATTCGACTTCCGCGTGCATCGAGGCGGCGGCCCCGGCGAGCTGTCGATGGAATTCGACGGTGTTACCAGGAGCTATCTTTGGGGCCGCGACGGCGAGCACCTGTGGGTGGGCGCCGGCGGAAGGTCGCTTCGCCTAACCCCGGCGCGCCCCGTCCGGTTGCATGGCGGGCCTGTGGCGAGTCGAGGCGGTCAGGTAGCGAGCCCAATGCCAGGTGCCGTGGCGGCTCTGTACGTGGCCGAAGGCGACGAGGTCCGGGAAGGCGAACGTCTCGTCTCGGTGGAGGCGATGAAGATGGAGCACGTCGTGAACGCGCCTTTAGACGGCCGGGTAGGCGAGGTGCTCGTACATGTCGGTGACAAAGTGACGCTGGACCAGGTGCTGATAATCGTGGAGGAGAGTGCCGATGCCCGATGACGACCGGGGTGGTAACGACCGGGCCGATGTGACGCCGGTAATGAGCGACCTTTCGCCCGAGCACGAGCAGCTCCGGGAGAGCGTCGAGCGTTTCGCTCAGCGGGAAGTAGCGCCCGTCATAGGCGGCTTCTACGAACGCGAGGAGTTCCCCTACGAGATAGTGGCAAAGATGGGGGAGATGGGCCTGTTCGGGCTTCCGATCCCAGAGCGTTACGGCGGGATGGGTGGCGACTACCTGGCCCTTTGCGTCGCCCTCGAAGAGCTCGCGCGCGTTGACTCGTCTGTTGCGATAACCCTCGAGGCCGGAGTCGGGCTTGGCGCGATGCCGATCTACCGCTTCGGTACCGAGGAGCAGAAGCAGCGATGGCTGCCCGACCTGTGCAGTGCCACGATTCTCGGGGCGTTCGGACTCACCGAGCCGGGAGGCGGGTCCGACGCAGGCGCCACACGAACGACGGCGCGACTCGACGGAGATGAGTGGGTCATCAACGGCACGAAGGCGTTCATAACGAACTCCGGCACGGCCATCACGGGTATTGTAACGGTGACCGCTGTGACCCGGCGCTTGGATGGGGGACGACCGCAGATATCGGCGATAATCGTACCGGCGGGAACCCCAGGCTTTACAGTGTCGAAGACCTACTCGAAGGTCGGCTGGCTCGCGTCCGACACGAGGGAGCTGTCCTTCGACGATTGCCGGGTGCCCGCTGCGAACCTGCTCGGCGAAGTCGGGCGAGGCTACGCACAATTCCTGCAGACACTCGACGAGGGAAGGGTCGCCCTTGCCGCATTGTCGGTCGGGCTCGCGCAGGGCTGCATCGATGAATCCCTCCGCTATCTCGGCGAGCGCGAAGCGTTCGGGCACAAGATCGGCGAGTACCAGGTGCTGCAGTTCAAACTCGCTGACATGGAAGCCCGGACTCACACTGCACGCTTGGCGTACAGGGACGCGGCGCAGCGGATGCTCAATGGCCGCCCGTTCAAGAAGCACGCCGCCATAGCGAAACTCGTCGCATCAGACGCAGCGATGCTGAACGCGAGGGAGGCGACGCAGATCTTCGGCGGGTACGGCTTTATGAACGAGTCCCCGGTCGGGCGCTTCTACCGTGACGCGAAGATCCTCGAGATTGGCGAGGGTACGAGTGAAGTCCAGCGGATGCTCATCGCCCGGGAACTGGGTTTGCGGTCCGCCCTGTAGGTGGTAGTACTACTGGGCGAAGATTCCGACGAGGGTTCGAGCGGTCTGGGTTAGTACTTGGCAGCGGCTGCGAATGAGCTTCGTCACAAACTCGTGGTCGCGCAGCGTGCGGATGTCGTTAGCGGCTCGGCGGGTGCTCTCGCTTCCGAACCGGTGAAATCGTGGACTTTGGTGCAGAGTTCAACGACGCTGATCTCTGCGGGGACGACGGCGAGGGCGACGGCAGCTGCGCTGAAATAATTGACTATTGACGCGTGACCTGCGCACCGCTAGACTCAAGGTTAGTAGTAATCGATGCCTAAATACTTTCGCTGTCTCGCACCTTTCGAAGGGAGGGAAAGTGTGAAACGTCTCTTGGTTGCGCTTGTTCTGTGCTTCGGGTCTATCGCTGTCGCGTCGGTGACCGGAGCTTCGTCGGCGTTTGCCATTACTGGTGATGAGGGGGGATACAGCGGTAATGGAGTCAATATCCGGACCGGTCCGAACACTAGTTATACGATATTAGGTGAGGGCTACGTGGGCCAGGTTGCCTGCATTTGGGGTTACGTCTACGGGCAGAATATAAATGGAAACTCGCTTTGGGTCAGCCATGATGACTTTTCTACCGGTGTAGGGCCAGGTTATGCATCAGATTATTACATGTTTCAGTACTATCCGACTCAATACTGCTACATAACCTGAGGAGTGACACCAGATGAGATCTCTTCACCGATCACGCTGGATGATTCTAGCTGCTACAGGTGCACTGGCGGCGGCATCTGCCGTAGCGGTTGGTGTCGAAGGGACCACCTCGGCATCAAAACGGGCTTCCGAACCACCCCAGTTTGGCTCGCACGCAGTCCTTGCATCGAGCGTATCCGATGCCTTATCTAACACAACCAGTGATATTTCTTTTGTCCACGCTGTTGTAACTCGTGGTTCCGTTGTTGTTTCTGATACTTCGACATGGGTCGATCCGGATGGATCGGCGCGTGCCGAAACTTTCAGCACGACCGGCAATCCTCTTACGGACGAAGCCATATCAAGCACGGGCGTTGCACAGGTGATCGACTACACGCGCCAGGCGTGGTGGACCCTTCCCTCTCCTGTCCACTTAGGCGCGCCTGACGTCGAAGGATTGATCAGTGATTTGCAATCCGGCGCGCTGAAGCCCTCCGGCGAGCGTAGCGTTAGCGGACGGACATATCTTGAGCTTGAAGGAAGTCCGAAGGAGCTTCCGACGGGTAGCACAGTCGTACTATTAGTAAATCCTGCTACGTACCTCCCTGTCTCGGCCACAGACATAGAGCCAGGTGCCACCGTTCAAGAGGAACTCAGTTGGAACCCAGTGACCCCGCAGTGGTCAACTCAGCTTTCCGTCGCCGTGCCAGCAGGATTCGTGCATCTGACATCTCCTCCATCTGGGGTCGTCTCAAACGGAGTCGGATAATTCCTCAGCGGGATCAGAAGCGAGGACGTCACGGACGTCATCTTCTTTTGCTCGACGGGCCTGAAGTCCCGCCCAGAGGCTGTAGCAGCCGGACGTGACCAAAGATGATTACCTTTGCGGGTTCGGCGCCATGCCGTCTATGGATCGAGGCGGGCCGAGGCGCTTCCGGAGAGCACCAGATCGCCGTTGTGGTTGCGGGTTTCGACCGCTATGTCTGCGACGGGGCCGTCCTCGGTCTCGCGGATTGCGGTGACCTCGGCCCTTCCGAGAAGCGTATCGCCGGGCCATACCTGCTTGACGAAGCGCACCCCGTAGCGAAGCAGCCTGCCGTCGCCGACCCAGTCGGTCAGCAGCCGGGCGGTGATGCCCATCGTGAGCATCCCGTGTGCGAACACGCTCGGGTATCCGGCGACTTGCGTCGCGAACACCTCGTCGGTGTGCAGCGGGTTGTAGTCTCCCGAAGATCCCGCGTATTGGACGATCTGGGTCCGAGTGAGGTCCTCGACGAGGGTCGTCTCGCGGTGGTCGCCCACGGAGAGTTGTGACATCGACAGCGCCATCAGCGTGACCCCCCTGTGACAGGGCCGGCCGTTCGCACGCCGACACCCCGTGCTGTGACCACGAGTTCCCCCGTCTGGTCGCGATACTCGGTTACCGATTCCGCGAACTCCAGCCTTCCCGAGCGGCCCTCCTTGTCCCAGCGCTTGCCGGGGATC
>JAJZDJ010000183.1 GCA_021828685.1 Actinomycetes bacterium
TGCCCAGCACCGTGCGCTGGCTGTCAACGATTGGCAGTACCGAAAGGTTGTAGTCGCTCATGGCCCGCGACACCTCATGTACGTCGGCGTCAGGTGTCAACGCAACCGGGTCTAGACGCCCCACTGTGCCAACAGCGGCCGTCGGATCGGCGCGTAGTAACTCGACGACCAGCACAGTGCCCGCCAGGCGGCCGGCCTCGTCGACTACAAGGACCACTCCCGATGCCTCGGGGGCGAGCGAAGCGGTCTTCACCGCGGTTAAAGCCTGCTCGACGGAGCAGATCGCGTCTACTGCGATGAAGTCCGGGTTCATCAGCCCCCCTGCCGTCTCGGAGTTGTAGCTGAGCAGGGAGCGAAGTTTGCGCTGGTGGCCTGCCGGCAGACGCTGCAGAATGGGAAGGCGCCGCTGCTGGTCGAGCTCCTCCAATAGGTCAACTGCGTCGTCGGGTGCCATGGCGGCCAGCACCCGGGCCGCCTCGTCGTCTGAGCGGGACCGCAGGAACTCCACCTGGTGGCCGATGTCGAGCTCCTCGAATAGGTCCGCCTCGAGTTCCCTGTCGCCGCCGACCGCCGCAAGGATCTCCTCGCCCTCATCGTGGGATGCCGCTTCCACCAGATCAGCGAGCTGAGCCGGATGCAACCGCGACAGCTGGCGAAGCGGTATCCGCAGGCGGGCGGTCGGCACGTGAGAGACGAACGGCTCGATCTCAGCCCAGTCCACGAGTCCGCCTGCCTCGACACGGTCTCGGGCTGCTCGGGGTAGCAGGCGCCGCAGAACCGGCTTGGAAGTCGGATCGGCTCCGATGACCAGCCACCTCCCGCTAACACACGCCAGCTCGATTTCGTTCGCCCTTACCAGCCGGGCACCTTTCAGGTGGATCAGGTGCCGCCCGGCCACGTCCTTGGCAAGCAGCACCTCGCCCGGCCGGCGCTCGAACGGCCCAAGCCCATCCGCATCTCTCGACACGCGAACCTCGTCGCCGTCTAGGGCGGCCACGTCGTACATGTGGACGAAACGCCTTTGGCCGGACACGTTCAGCACCAACCCGGTCAGCGGCGGGTAGCCGCCGTCGCCGAGGCGGACGATCACATCGTCCAGCTTCCCAATCCGCCGGCCGTCAGGACCGACCACCGGGTCGCCCAAGAGACATGACAGGTGCATGACGTCCATAGAGCTACTTGGTGGCTCCGACGTCGTGGCGTTGGTCATATCGCGAGAGTAGTTCTCACAGTGCAGCGGTTCCAGACCACCAGCAACCGGGGCGGCGATTCGAGCTACCCCGGCTGCTGCCGGCCCCGACGATCAGCCTGCAGTGCTCGAGGAGGCGTTCGGGCAGGTCGACGGGGTGGTGGTCGATCCCGATGACGGCGTGGTGGTCGACCCCGAGGACGGGGTGGTCGTGGCCGTCGAGCTCGACGAGGACGTCACTGCAGCCTGGGTGAAGATGCTCGACGACGCAGCGGCGGCGCTTGTCGCGGCGGAGGCGACGCCGTAACCGCCGAGGGCTAGCCCCGCCGCGAGAGCGCTGCCGGCAACCATCTTCGTCATGAGTTTCTGGGTGAGTCGCATTTGCTTTTCTCCTTGTAGGTCTCTGCCGCTGGCGACAGCCGGCGCCTGGGGGAGCACCGGTGCCTACAAGCATCCAGCCTGACTCTGAAGTGGTCGTTAGACTTTTATTAGTTTTCCATCCGAGGCGGCGGTAGGCACTGATTGGATCGCCGCCAGCAGCTCGGTCCAGTAGAAGGCGGCGGTGAAGAACTGCAAAGTGTCGCCTTTTTCCAACATCAGCTTCCGGTACATGACCATCTTGCCCACGTCGTAGCCGTCGACGAGGGCCATCCAGTCCGTGTAGGAGCCGGCCATCAAGAACACGGCTTCGGCTTCGGTGTCCGCCCGGTTGCACACTGTCGCCGTGACGACGCTCCCCGATTCGAGGTCCAGGCACAAGGTGTCCGCTTCGCAGTCCGGGGGCATGTCGCGGACCGACAAAGCGAGTCGGCCGACAACGAAAGGTTTGACCATCTCGATCCAATCCCAGAAATCGTCAAGTTTCGTTGCGCGCCTTTCGGCGTCGGGCCACGAGTTGATCCTGTCCTTGACCTCGTCAGCCCATGATGCGCTCATAAAGCTGGACACTCGTCAGCCTCCCGCCAGGGTCGGCTTGACCATGCTGAGCATGTTCTCGAGGTCGGCCGGGAGTGACACGCCGACCATCGCAAGCTTCTTGTGGAGCTGATCCATGAACAACGCCTGGACCCTCTCCTCCGACCAGCCGAGCGGCTCGTAGTAGACGTACCCGCTTCGCGCTGCACCCATCGTGAGCAGCGTGCGGAGGGTGTCGTGGATGTCGGTCACATAGTTCGGGTCCTCGTCCAAAAGCTGGCGAACGAAGCGCATCCCACCTTGCACGTGGCGAGCCTCGTCACGACACGTGGCGGTAAAACCCGTGTAGTAGGCGGGGAGCACCTTGAAGTCGCGGGCGTAGTTGAGCGTGATCTTCATCACCGACAGGGCAAGAACCCCCTCGATCCAGATCATGTACGTCGTCGCGTACTTCATCTGCAGGTGCTTGTTGTACGGATCGCGCCTCAGGTCGTCGGTGAGATAAGCGAGAAGTCCGAACGGACCGACGAACGTCTCTTGGATGTATCCCCACGAACCGTCGAGAACGTCCATGATCCCGTCGCCTTCAAGGCCGACGACGTCTCGGTAGAAACGGTCGAAGAAGACGGTATGGCGGGCCTCGTCCTCGAGATGGCTGGTCAGGAACACCTTGTAATCCTCGGGTATCCCGAAGAACAGCGGTGCGAGCTCGGCTTCCACCTGGCGCTCGCCGTGGTGAAAACCTGACGCTATCGACAGGAACGAGTTTCGCGAGTCGTCGTTCATCCGCTCGGTCCAGTCGATGCGGTCCTGGGTGAAATCCAGGTCGTTCACGTTCCAGCGTTGGCGCAGGTAACGGTCGTAGAGCTCCAGGTAGGGGGGAATCTTCGCGGTCGGCACGTGGACGTAGTCGAGCACGTCGTCGATGTCGGTCTTCGCGAGGCCGTTAAGGTCCTGGAGCTCGACCTGGTCGAGGCGCTCCTCGGTGATGGTCATTCGGCGTCCCCCTTAGGACGTTGCACCCGCCTGGAGGGCGCAAGGTTTCCTTAACAATGTAATGCTAGGGGTCGAGTTGTGCAATGGCACACGGAGCCAACTCCTGCGCCGGCGCTCAACGTCGTCACTCGTCGACTCGCAGCGACGCCAGGTCAGGCATACGAAACCCCATGAAGGCGGCGGCAGCGACGCCAAAGGCCCCTACGCTCAGCGCAGCAGGCGCGACCGCGGTCAGGGCGATCATCCCCGACACCATGAACGGGCCGAGGGCGCCCCCTGCGTCGGCGATGAATCGCCACATGCCCAAGAAGGCGGCACGCCCCCGCAACGGCGCAAGGTCGGCGCCCATCGTCATCACGATCCCACTGCCGATCCCGTTGCCCAGGCCGAGGAGAAGCCCGACGGCCATGAGCCCCACGAAGCTGTGCGCGAGGGGCACGGCGAGCTGTCCGACGGCGAGGACGGCGAGGCAGGTCACAGCAATGCGCTTGCGACCCCAGCGGTCCGATGCCCACCCGGCCGGAGCGAAGAGAAGCATGTCCAAGCCCGACGAGATGCCGAAGATCAAGCTGACCCCTGAAGCGTCGATTCCGACGTGGATCGCCCACAATGGAAGCAACGCCTGCCGGCTGGTTCGCAAAGCCCCGATCACCAACGCGCCCAAGCCCGGACCGAGAAGCGACTTGGAGTGCGCCCGAGCGGTCTCGCGCAGGTTGACGGCGCCATGCCCGGCCTGCCTGGAAGCCGATTCGGCACGGCTGGTCGTCGAGAACATCAAGGCGCAACCGCACAGCGACGCGACGGCGGCCACCCAGAACGCACCCGAAACGCCGACGACGCTGATCACGGCCGCCCCGATGAGGGGACCCACGAAAGTTCCGATCCTGCTGGCGCCGCCGAGAGTCGCGATGCCCTGACCTCTCCTCCCCGCCGGTAGGACAGCCGTGGCGTACGCGAGGCGGGCGACGCCCCACACCGCCCACCCGATCCCCGACAGCACTGTCGCAACCGCGAGGACTGCTACAGAGGTGGCAGTCGCAGCGGCAATCGAAGAGATAACCTGCACGGCCGTCGCCACGAGCACCGCGTTGCGGTCCCCGAGCCGGGATACGATCGCCCCGGCGGGCATGTCGCCGAGCATCGTTCCGATCCCGCGCAGCCCTACCATCGCTCCGGCGACGGCGATAGACGCGCCGACGTGGCGGGCCATGAGCGCCGTCACCGGGATGATGGCGCCCTGACCCACCGCGTAGATGGCGCCGGGGACGTACAAAGACGCCACCAGAGACCGCAGCCCGAACTCTGCCGCGCCAGGAGCCCGGTCGCTCAATACAGCCGGCCTGTCCTATTGGTGGAGCGACGCGGCGCTACTTCGATCATCGAATGCCAAACCTATCTCGGCGAGGGCGCGGCGCCCCGATTCTCGATGTTGTGGAGCACCCCATGAAACGATGTTACTATCAGACCATTAGCTCTCCTTTCATCGCCTTGCCAAAGTCGGACGGCGCGTCGTCGGCTCCTCGCTCGCCGGTCGTCGTGGTGCTCCACGAGCGTTATGGCATGGTCCAACACACCAAAGACATGGCCAACCGTCTTGCGGGTCACGGCTTTGCGGTCGTCGCCCCCGAGCTCTTCGCCGGAAGCGAGACGCCGTCTGGGATCGCGTCTCGTGCGCGCACATCCGACTCGGTCGCCAACCAGACGATTCGCGACGCCGTAACCGCACTCACTGAACGAGCACCGGTCGACCCTCGACGGGTGGCGGTGCTAGGCGCCTGCCGGACTGGGCGCTATGCCTTATCGTACGCCGCCGTCGAAGATTTGTCCTGTTCGGTGGCACTATATGGGGCGGCCCAGCCCCGTGACTGGGAAGTCACCGACGACCAGCCCGACGGCCTAGAGGGCCTGATCGCTGCAGGCAACGCTCCGTTTCTTGGTCTCTACGGCGAACTCGACCATCTCATCTCCCGTGAAGACGTGTTGAGGTTGCGTGACGGGATGGAGCGCCATGCCCGCTCGTACGTGATCCACCAAGTCGCCGGGGCGCCGCATGGATGGCTCAACGACACGATGCCCGGTCGCTATCGGGGCGGCCCTGCAGAGTTCGCATGGTCTGTGATCGTGCAGTTCTTGCGTCAGCATTTCGACCAACCCACCCCGCACCGTACGACCTGGGAGTACCACGCCGATATTGCCGTGTCATACGACTTTTCCTCCAACAAACGCCTTGAGTAGCACAGAGACCCCTCGACCCATCAAAGAGGAGATGCGAGGATGAAATGGAGCCCGTCCGGAAACCTGAGCGCCGATCACAGCGCCCTGGTGCTCTTCGATGTCCTGCACGCCTACATCCATCCGACCGACCCGGAACGGGCACGAGTGCTCGCCGAGCGAGACCTGCTCGGAGCCCTCAGGCGCCTGCGGAACGCTGCCCGCAGCCACAACATGACGGTCCTCTACACCCTGGCCCGTCATGCGCCTGACTCCTCTGACGTTGTCGCTCATCTCACCGACAGCGACATGGATCTGCGCCCCTGGCCCGATGGCGTAGCCGTCCCTTTCAGTCCCGGTGTCAAGCGAGATGATCCAAGCGCCCGAATAGCCGACGAACTGGCCGCTGATCCCGACGACCTGGTACTCCCCAAGCAGCGTTGGAGCGCCTTTTTCCAGACGTCGCTGGAACTGAACCTGCGCGCCCGAGGGATCGATACCATCATTCTCGCCGGCTTGTCGACCGACGTAGGAATAGCCAGCACCGCCTTCTCCGCCCGGGACCGGGACTTCGGAATCGTCGTGGCCCGCGACGCTTGCTGGTCGCACCGCCCCGGCAACCACGACTTCTTCATGGACCGGGTCTTCCCCCGGATGGCCCGGGTGCGCAGCACCGACGAGGTCGTGTCCTTGATGGCCGCGACAGACGGGGCCGGGTAGCTCATAAGGCCATTGACGACACGGCTTCCTGGTCAGTCGACGGTAGCCGCAAGAAGGGCTCCCCCGTCGACGAGCAGGTCCACCCCGGTGATGAAGGAAGCCTCGTCCGATACGAGAAAAGCCACTGCGTTGGCGATGTCCGCCGGCTCGGCCGGACGCCCGAGCAGGTTGCGGATCGCTCGGTCGGTATTGACGGTATCTTTGCCGACGGGCGACCCCGCCTTGTTCGGTGCCACAAGATTCACGCGTATCCCCGCCGGGCCAAGCTGGAT
>JAJZDJ010000184.1 GCA_021828685.1 Actinomycetes bacterium
TCTGGGAGAAACTGACAGTCGTACCGGCCTCATCTAGCGAGGCATCGACAAGCGGGTAGCCACCCTGGAAAATCCACGAGTCCATGATCGAACGGACCGGCTCCCCGGACGCCTCCTCGAGAGCGTCCCAAAGGTCGGACGTCTCGGTGTTGGCGTACGCGTGCGACGACAGGTAGGAAGAGATCCCGCGGCGGAAAACATCGGCGCCGAGGTACTGCTCCAGCATCTTCAGTACGGACCCGCCCTTTTGGTAGGTGAGCAGGTCGAACATGGCTTCCGCCTCCTCGGGACGGCCGACGTGGTACTCCACCGGCCTCGTCGAATGGAGGCCGTCGACGGCCAACGCAGCCGCCTTGCCCGCCCCGAAAGCCGACCACATCTGCCAGTCCGGCCGGAAAGCGTCGGTCGTCGTCAGCTCCATGAAAGTAGCGAACGCCTCGTTGAGCCAGATCCCGTTCCACCATTTCATCGTTACGAGATCCCCGAACCACATATGCGCGGTCTCGTGCGCAATGACCGATGCGACACGTGCAAGCTCGGTCTGCGCTGCGTGCGACGAGTCCACGAGCAGGGCCGTCTCGCGGTAGGTGACGAGCCCGAGATTCTCCATGGCGCCGAAAGCGAAGTCGGGGATCGCGACGTGGTCGAGCTTGGACTCCGGGTACGCGATGGCAAAATAGTCCGACAAGAAGCGAAGCGAGTGAGCCGCCGCGTCCATCGCGAACCGGGTGAGACCCTGCTTGCCCGGAACCGTTGCCACGCGAATCGGCACGCCGTCCACCTCGACCGGCTCGGTGAGCTCGAAGGGTCCGACGATGAACGCGACAAGGTACGTCGACATCGGCATCGTCTCCGCGAACTCGTAGCGACTCCACCCGTCGCCAGGCGCCTCGACAGAGACGAGAGGCCCGTTGGACATGCCGATCGAGCCTTCTGGCACCTCGAGCGTCACCTGGAAGGCCGCCTTGAAGTCCGGCTCGTCCCAGCAGGGGAACGCCCGGCGGGCGTCGGTCGCCTCGAACTGCGTGGTCGCTATGACGCGCTCCTCGCCGTCGGGGCTGCGGAACTTGCTGCGGTAGAAACCTCGGAGGTGGTCGTTGAGCACGCCCGAGAAGCCGATGTCGAGCCGGTACCCGTAGCCGGGTTCGAGCGTTTCTTCGAAGCGAAGCTCGAGGCGTTCGTCCGCTTCGTGGAGGATCGGCGTCGACTCGAGGACCGCCCCGGTCGGGGTGGTCAGCTTCGACGACGAGATCTCGAGCTCCGCGGCGTTGAGCACGAGGCTCCGGGTGGGCTCCTCGACCGCCAGATCCACTGTGACCGTTCCCTGGAAGGTCGCCGCTGCGAGGTCCGGTCGAAGTGTGAGCCGGTATCGGCGGGGAAGGGCGTTTCGGGTCAGTCGGTAGCTCTCGACGTCAGCCATATGGGGGACAGATCCTCTCGGAATGTAAGTGCTTGGATTCCACCCTAGCGATCCTCCCGGCTACCGTCGTCGGCGTGAACACACCCTCTCGTGTAGTGGCTCTCGGGCATGCGATCGTGGACGTCCTTGCCTTCTGCGAGGACGACGCCCTTGACGCGCTCGGCCTCGCCAAGTCGACGATGACCCTCGTCGAACCCCCCCGGGCGCGCGAGATCCAGGCGTCGGTCGTCGTGTCGGCGATGTCGTCGGGCGGCTCCGCGGCGAACACAGCGGTTAGCCTCGCCGCGCTCGGGGTTCCCACTACTTTCGTCGGCAGGGTCGCCGACGACGAGCTCGGAGATTTCTTCGCGTCGGATATCGCTTCTAGCGGCGTTCGCTTCGCGTCCGGCACGTCACCCGTCGCGCCAGGGGCCGGAGCCGGGTCGCCGAGCGCTTTTTCTTCGTCGCAACCTTGCGGCACCGGCAGCGCGATCGTCCTGGTCAGCCCTGACGCGGAGCGAACCATGTGCACGAGCCTCGGGATCGGCGGGACGGTATCGGTGGCTGACGTCGACACGTCTGAGGTAGCGGCGGCAGACGTCGTCTACATCGAAGGGTACCTTTGCGGAAAGCCGGAGACCGAAAGCGCCGTAACGGCGGCGCTCGACGCAGCAGCGAAGGCCGGGACGACCGTCGCACTGTCTGCATCCGACCCTTTCTGGGTCCACCTGCACGGTGACGCGATCCGAGGCCTGCTCGACTCGGTCGACGTGCTGTTCGCCAACGAAGCCGAAGCGCTCGGACTGTCCGGCGAGAGCGACACGGGCAGTGCGGTGAAGTTTCTTGCGGAAAAATGCGGCACCGTGGTCGTAACCCTCGGTGCCGCCGGCAGCCTCGTCGCTTCGAACGGGGAGCTAATCCAGGTGCCCGCCGACAAAGTGGACTCCGTCGTGGACACGACGGGAGCTGGTGACAGCTTCGCCGCCGGATACCTCTACGGGATCATCAACAACTTGGGGGAGCGACGTAGCGCCGAGATCGGATCCCGCCTTGCCGCGGACGTGATAACCCATCTCGGGGCGCGACCGCTCCCGGGCAAGGTTTTGAAGATCGATTGAACCTAGCGGCCCCTGTTGGGCTTCTGGCCGTGGTTCGCCTTCTTGCGGCGGGCCCTGGAACGAGCTTTGTGGGTACGCTTGGACATGGGGCGGCAGTCTAGGCCACCGGTCAACACGCTGCCAGGCGTCTGCGTAGCCGGTAGCGTGTCGGGCAATGGAACGCCTCGGCATCGTCGGCCTCGCCAACTCCGGCAAATCGAGCCTTTTCAACGCCCTGACAGGAGGGTCTGCGCCGGTAGCGGCGCACCCTTTCTCGACCACCGAGTCGACTCAGGGTATAGCGAAGGTGATCGACGGCCGACTCGATCAGCTCGCAGCTATGAGCGCCAGCCGGAAAGTCGTGCCTGCAACCGTCGAGTTCGTCGACATCGCCGGCCTGGTCGCGGGCGCTTCGAGTGGCGAGGGGCTCGGCAACCGGTTCCTGGCGGGCATCCGTGAAGTGGACGCGCTCTGCCTGGTGCTTCGATCCTTCGAGGACCCGAACGTCGTCGGCGGCACCGACCCCCTCGACGACCTGACAGTGCTCGAACTCGAACTGGTCCTCGCCGACGCTGCAACCGTGGACAACCAGGTGGACAAGCGTCGCAAGGCCGCACGCGCCGACAAGTCCCTTCAGGGTGAGGTCGACGCGCTGGAACGGGCTAAGGGGTACCTCGATGCTGCAGTCCCGCTGTATCGAAGTGGGATAAGCGAAGTGGATCGCGTGGCGCTTCGACCGTTCTTCCTTCTGACCAACAAGCCTGTGCTCGCCGTCGTCAACCTCGGCGAGGACAGCGTCGCGGAGTCGGAGTCGGTCGTCGGCCCGGTCGTCGAGCACCTGAGCGGCCACGGCGAAACCCTCGGCGTCAGCGTCGCCCTCGAGGCCGAAGCGGCCATGCTCGACCCCGACGAGCGAGCGGAGCTCCTCGAGGGTCTCGGCCTCGGCGAGGGAGCCTTGGCGAGGGTTACCAGGGCGGCGTACCACCTTCTCGGCCGGCGGACGTTCTTCACGACCGGCGACAAGGAAAGCCGTGCCTGGACGTTCCGCTCCGGTGCGCGTGCACCCGAATGCGCTGGCGTCATCCACTCGGACCTGCAGAGGGGTTTTATCAGGGCCGAGGTGATCCACTGGGACGAGCTTTTGGAGGTCGGCTCGTGGAGCAAAGCCAAGGAGGCAGGCAAGCTCCGCGTCGAAGGCAAGGATTACGAGGTCCGGGACGGCGACGTCCTCGAGATCCGGTTCAACGTCTGATCCCGTGCCCTGGCTCATTCGAGACGGGACAGTCCTGGCGGCCATCGACGACAACGCGGCGTCGGGCTCGAAGGGCTTCGAAGGGGCGCGCCTCGTGGGAGCCCGGACGTTCGTGCACACTTTCGGTTCAACTGGGCGTGTCGACCTGGCGTGGTGCGCCCGGGGAAGCGAGCCGGACGGTACCGACTTTCTGGTCGTGAAGCGGATACGCAACACCGCAGCGCACCGGGTGTGCATCCCCCGGCCGGCGTACCCGTTCGTGCTGATGGCGCACGGTGGCAGCTTCGAGCGCTGGACTTTGCAGATCGGTGACCGGCTCGAGGTCCGCTCGCCTTGAGCGCCCCGAGCGGACGGCTCGTCATGGTCGGCACACCGATCGGCAACCTGGAGGACATCTCCGCTCGTGCCGTGCGGGTCCTCGGCGAGCTCAGCGTCGTCTACTGCGAGGACACGAGGCGCACACGAAGTCTCTACAGCGCTCTCGGCCTGAAGGCGCCGCGCCTCGTGCGTCTCGACCGCCACAACGAGACGGAGATGGCGGAGCAGGTCGTCGCGTGTTTGGCCCTCGGTTCCGACGTCGGATTGCTGAGCGATGCCGGTATGCCGACCATCTCGGATCCAGGCGCGGCGTTGGTGCGCAGGGTCTCCGACGCCGGCTTCACGGTGTCGGTAATCCCAGGTCCCTGCTCGCTGAGTGCGGCTCTCGCCGTTTCGGGCCTACCCGGAGACGGGCACCGCTTCGCGGGTTTCTTGGCCCGAAAAGGCACCGACCGTACTCTGGCGCTGGCTGCTATCGCGGCTTCACCGGTGACAACTGTCGTCTTCGAAGCAGCCAACCGGGTCGGGCGGACTACGGAAGACCTAGCCTCGGCGTGCGGGCCCGATCGGCCGTTCGTCTGGGTTCGTGAGCTCACGAAGATCCACGAGGAGGTGTGGCGCGGCACCCTGGGAGGCGCGGTGCGACTGTTTTCTCGGGAACCGCAGGCAGGGGAGCTACGCCAGGCAGAGGTGGAGCTGCGCGGCGAGTGGATACTCATGGTCGGCCCGGCCGACACCGAGGCTGACGATTCAGCCACACCCGAGCAGCTGGCGGAGCTTCTCCGCCGGGCCCTCGCGGACGGGACTACCCGCAGGGATGCGGTGGAAGAAGTAGTCGAAGCTACCGGGGCGCCACGAAAGGCGGTCTACCGGATCGCCTTGGACCTCGACCGTCCCGCCGCACCGAAGCGGGCCTGAGCATCCACCGGCGGGTCACGCGAGCCACGCAACAGCGGCCGGTTTGTTCGGTCGCGGAGGATTGAGCCGCTGGAGGCGAATCGTCGCCTACCCTCGTGGGCTGTGGCCCGTTTCTACGTAACGACCCCCATCTATTACGTCAACGACGCGCCGCACATCGGCCACGCCTACACGACCGTGACGGCGGACGCGTTGGCCCGCTGGCATCGCCTGTGCGGCGACTCCGTGCACTTCCTCACCGGGACCGACGAGCACGGACTCAAAGTCGCCCGCGCAGCCCAGGCGAACGGCCTCACCCCCAAAGAGCAGGCCGACCGGACGAGCGAGCGCTATAGGGAGGTCTGGAAGTCCCTCGACGTGACCAACGACGACTTCATCCGCACCACCGAGGAACGCCACTACAAGGCGACTGCGGCGTTGATGCAGGCCGCATACGACAACGGGTGGATCGAGTTGCGTCCCTACCAGGGCCTCTACTGCGTGGCGTGCGAGGCGTATTACGTCGAGGCCGAGCTCGAGGACGGCAACCTGTGCCCGATCCACCACCGCCCCGTCGAAGTCCTCTCCGAGGAGAACTACTTCTTCAAGCTGTCGGAGTTCACGCAACGCCTCCTGTCGTGGTACGACGACAACCCGGGGGCGGTCAGCCCTGAATCGAAGCGCAACGAGGCGATCGGGTTGATCCGAGGGGGCCTGCGCGACATCTCCATCTCGCGCACGTCGATCCGGTGGGGCGTGCCTGTGCCCTGGGATCCTGAGCACGTCTTCTACGTGTGGTACGACGCGCTGATCAACTACGCGACCGCAATCGGATACGGCTCCGACCCCGACACCTTCGACCTGTGGTGGCCGCACGTACACCACTTGATCGGCAAGGACATCCTGCGCTTCCACTGCGTCTACTGGCCCGCTCTTTTGATGGCTGCCGGTCTGGAGCCACCGAAGCGGATCGCTGTGCACGGCTACCTGCTAGTCGGCGGGGAGAAGATGTCGAAGACGTCACTCAACCAGATAGCTCCAGGGGATCTGCTCTCCGACTTCGGTGTCGACGGGTACCGCTACCACTTTCTCAGGGATCAGACGTTCGGTCCAGACGGAGACTTCTCCTATGAGGCGATGGTCGCGCGCTACAACTCGGACCTCGCAAACAACCTTGGCAACCTCCTCGCCCGGGTGTCGACCGTCGTGGAACGCAAATGCGGTGGTGTCGGTCCGCCGCCCGACCCGGCCAGTCGCCTTGGCGCCGTCGCCGCCGACGTTTACCGCCAGGCTGCCGACGCTTGGGAGAGGATCGCGCCGAGTGAG
>JAJZDJ010000011.1 GCA_021828685.1 Actinomycetes bacterium
CGTACGTCCTGCTGGTATATCGCATACTAACGGTCGCCGCACCTCGACTCGGGCACTCCTGACAACTTCTCTGGTAATGGGCCTGGGTCCTCTGATCCGGCCCGACCTCATTTTGTTCAGCCTGCCATTCTTAGCTGGCCTCATAGCAGTGTCGACTACGACTACTACGACACGTAGTGCTACCTGGGCTCGGGCTGCGAGCATTCTGTCCGTCGCAGGTGCACTTCCCGTGCTATACGAGTTGTGGCGGATGGCCTACTTCGCGATGGTCGTTCCCAACACCGCTTTGGCCAAGACGGCGGCGTCATCTTGGTGGAGTCAGGGATTGCTCTACCTCAGGGACATGATAGACCCCTACCTACTTTGGATACCGCTCTGCCTCGCGGCAGTGGTGGTGGCCCGGCGGCTCGGCCGGTTAACCGCGGATAGACGATACCGTCTCACGCTCGTGGTGGCCGCACCGCTAATCGGTGCCTTACTCGACGGTGGCTACGTGGTCAGGGTGGGTGGCGACTTCATGCATGCCCGGATGCTCCTACCGGCCGTCTTCGGAATCGGTCTTACGTTCTGGGTGCCACTACGAACAGCCGCCCAGATATCTCTGGCAAGCTTCGCCTGCTGCTGGTCGGTGAGTGCGATCGCCTTCCTTCACTACCCGCAACGGTCGACGATCGTCAATGGCATCGCCAACGAGCGGGCCTGGTACATCAACCAGTCCTCGAATCCGCACCCGGTAACTCCCGACGAGTTCACGCTCGGACACTTCGAGCACGTCGGAATATCGCTGAACAGGGTGACCGGCACACCAGTACCGGCCTCTCAGGCGATATTGCTGCTCAACGGTCAGCAGGGAAACACCTCCCTCCAAGCCTTGGTGCCTAGGATTCTTCCCGAAAAAGTCATCGCTCCTGTTGCTAACGTCGGACTTGCCGGTCTGGCGGCCGGACCAAACGTCTACATCTATGATGAGCTGTCGCTTTCGAATCCGGTTGGTAGCCACCTGCGCGAGCTCTACCGGATAAGGCCCGGCCACTCCCAAGAGGCGCCGATCGTCTGGATGGACGCACGGTTTCTTCCTACGTCCGAGGACTATGTCCTGCCTGTGAGGCCGACGGTAAACGCACCTGTTCCCCAACCTGACCAGGCGCAAGTTGAAGCAGCGCGAGCCGCATTATCCTGCGGCGAAATGAGCCGATACCTGCGAGCAATAGACAGTCCGCTGACGCTCCACCGTATGGTCTCGAACCTGCTCGGGGCGATCGGATTCACGACGTTTCGTATAAGTCCAATTCCCGCTCAAGCCGCCAAGGAAGCTTGTCCGGCATCAAAATGACCGCTAGCCATCGCCGTCCGCCGGGACGCCGTAGGCTCGGAACATGGACCCGCCACGCCTTCGCCGAGTGGCCCTCGCCGCTCGCGAGTTGCAACCGGTCGACGGCCCGGAGGTGGGCGCAAGCCCTCGGCGTCGAGGCTGAGGGGGAGAGGGAGGGGGAGAGGGAGGGAACGGCGCGGCCGTCCGCCTGGTCAACGCCGGGCAGATTTTGCGATTCACATCCCTTCGCACCGGGCGCGCAGAGCAGAGGGGATCACCGAGGTGCTGCACTCGGCCATCGACGCCTTGGAGCGCCAAGAGTTCCTGCGTGGCCTGAACCAGGACTACCAGCGCCTACGAGACGACCCCGAGCGCTGGCAGGAGTACCTGGCCGAGCGCCAGGAATGGGACCCCCTGGCTTGATCTGGCGAGGCGAGGTCTACGACGTCGACCTGGGCCAACCGGTTGGACACGAGCCGGGCTTCAAGCGGCCGGCGATCGTGGTCTCTGTCGACATCATCCACAACGGGCCTGGCGGGTTGGTGGCAGTCACCCCCGTCACCTCGGCGGCCTACGGACTACGGAGCCATGTCGAAGTTGAGCCCGGGGCCAGCGGGCTGGACCGTACCTGCTATGCCCGCTGCGACCAGCTCCGAGTGATCTCGACGGCCCGACTGGCGTCTCGGCGTGGCGTGATCGACCGTGACCGACTGCGCTCGATCGACCAGGCGCTTCGGTTTGTCCTCGACCTCTGAGGCACCCGGTTGACCATCGGCGCTAGCGGGAATGCGACATCGTTGGTCCCGAAAAACGACCGTGCCCCGGCGGCGGATCGCAACCGCACCGACGTGACCTGGGCCGGCATAGCGGCGCATACTGCGACCACCACTGGATCGGGAGGCTCCACGTTCTAGGTGTCCCCGAGCGACGCCAAGGGGTCACGTCCCATGAAAGCGACAAGGCGTTCCCAGTCGTCGGCGTCGGCACGTGGCTTCACCTCCGGCCCGAATGGCGCTCCGGGCTCGACCAAGTCCCGGTACTGCGGTTTGATCATCGCCCGAGCCCCCTCGAGCGCCGGCAAGGCAAGCGACGCGTCCAATCCTTGGATCTGCCCCGTGGCCTTGGCCAAGTCCCAGGCGTGTGCCGCCAGCTCCGCCAAGTACATGTCCACCAGGGTCGCACCTGTGTACACCTCACCCCACGGCATGCTGAACGACGACGCCAACCCCGAGTCGTCCGCCCACGCCTCTTTCGCCTCTCCCGCTACACGCCGCAACTCGCCGGGCGCGTCGGAGAGCTCGACGTGAGGCGAAACGTCCCCTGGCGGTGGCACCCTCCCCCGGCCGAGCGCCGCTGCACGGCGACCCGCCTCGACAATGTGGTCGATCAGAGCGGCCACGTCGTACTTGGGGCACGGAGTTGGGTGACCAAGCTGGTCAGCGCAGGTGCCTGACACGATCGTAGCTGCGTTCTCGTAGGAAACAAAAAGAGAGCTTCTCCGCTCAAAACGGACCACGCAGCTGCCTCCCTTCGATGCGACAGGCCTACGATAGCGCTCACCAGCTTCAGACGCCAAGGACCCTTCCACCCTCCCGTCAACTCGCATAGCGGAAAGCTATGAGCGATCAGCGCTCATGGGGAACTGGGAAGGTGTCGATAGAACTATCAATGGACGGACGGGAGCAAACCGAGAACCCCCTCCTTTGGCGCGCAAGGCCGTCGCATAATCACTCCATGGCCTCGGAGTCACCTAACCGACGAGGAAGGGGGGGAGTCCCGGTCGCCGGGCCGCTGCCAAGAACGTTGACTTTCTCATCACTCGCAGTCCCGTTCGTAATGGGCCAGCAAGTCTACGAGGAACAGATAATAGGTGGAGCTGCGGAAGTCCTCGGGAAGAATTGGAATGTCCGAAGAGTGACTGTGAGGACTTTGCGAGCGAATGATCGAGGAAGCCATCGGTTGCCAATGCGGCTCATGACCTCCGGCTCGGAGACATCACGTCGAGCTGCGGCGAAGCTTCTCTACGGTGGCAGTGAGATAGTGCATCGTTTGGACTTGAGACTTCCACCCTTTGCTGGTCCAGAAATTATTACTATTCATGATGTTATTCCATGGCGCTTCGCCGACGAGGCAAAAGCGCCGCCAACGGGAATGAGTGAGGCCCGACGTGCAGCTGCCGTCGTATGCCCTTCTGCCTTCTCGGCCTCCGAGGTAAAAAACCTTCTCGGCGTCAAAGAACCTGTGGTTATTCCCAACGGCGTGGACTCGTCGTTTTTCGCAGCGAAGGCCTTTTCCGAACGGGAGCTCGGGGCGTTGGGACTGCGCCCACCATTCGTAATGCATATCGGAGGTTCCTCGAGGCGAAAGAATCTCGACTCGCTCGCCAGCGCGTGGCGGGACGTAATCGCGTCGATACCCGACGCAAGGCTTGCGTTGGTAGGGCCGGCTCATCCAACGCGTTCCCGCCTGTTCGCGGCGATTGACGGGACAGTCCTTCTCGGGCGACTGCCCGATCCGATTGTTCCGCGGCTCATGGCATCAGCATCTGCAGTGGTGGTTCCTTCAATCTACGAGGGTTACGGGCTTCCCGCGCTTGAGGCGATGGCGGCGGGAACACCGGTAGTCGCATCAAACTGCAGTTCCCTGCCCGAGGTTTGCGGTGACGCCGCCCTACTCGTAGCGCCCGACCGGGGTGGACTCGCCGAAGGGATGCTCGCTGTGATTCGCGGAGGTGGCCACATCAGTGAGTTAGTGTCTCGTGGACGCATCCGCGCCAAACGCTTCACGTGGGAGCGCTGCTTGGCCGAGCACGCGGATGTGTGGCGGTCGATCAGCGCATGAGATCGAACCCGACTTTCTTCGACAGTGATGACGGTGAATTATTTGGGTGGCATTTCTTTCCCTCCGATGCAAGGGCCAGGGCGACCGTGGTCATGTGCGGTGCGCTGGGCAGTGATGAGGCTTCCGAGTGCCGGGTTATGTATGGTCGCTTGGCAGAAGCGCTTGCCCGAAGGGGCATTGCATCACTGCGCTTCGACTATCACGGGACTGGTGACTCAAGCGGAGCGTGGGACGCTCCAGATCGGGTGGCGGCGTGGCAACGAAGCGTAGCGGCGGCATGCCGCATAGCAAGCGAAACCGGAACATCTAAGGTCATTCTTATCGGAACGCGCCTGGGTGCGATTTTCGCTGCCGACGAGGCAGCACGGGCGACAGTTCCGGTCGAGGGACTTGTCGTGTGGGACCCATGCCCCACGGGCGCCGCTTACTTGAAGGAACAGATGCTCCTTGCATCGGCTTACGGGGTCGACCGAGCACCAGAAGGGGTCGCGGGACTGGCCTACGTCTTCCCCCGTGCAATGGTCGACGATCTAGGACAACTCGATCTCGCCAGCTCGCTTCTCAACTTGCGCCAACCAACTCTAATGCTATCCAGGAGATCTCGAAAGATTAACCGGATTATTGAGTTGCTCGAAGGAGGTCCATCGTTCACGTTCCACGACCTCGGAAACTTGAACTATTCCGGGCGTGTTACGTCATTGCTCACCACGTTGAGCGACGCTGACTTTACCACAGCGATCGAATGGATATCAGACCACGCCGGGGCATCTCTTGAAGAGATAACACCCCTAGGGTCTAGACGGCGAAGCGGCTTCCTCACTGTAAGCCGTTCCGGTCTGCCTTTCAGCGTAGTGGAAACTGCGAGTTTCTTAGGGCCTAACAGGCTCTTCGCCATTGACGCCAGCCCACTGCATACGTCGGAAGAACCGCCTATAGTCATCTTTCTGAATGCGGGCTTGTTGGAGCACTGGGGTCCGGGGCGCCTTTGGACCGACCTGTCGCGCGCGTGGGCCGCCATAGGCTTCCGCTGCATCAGGATCGATCTAAGCGGAATCGGCGACAGCGCTCCGAGGAAGGACCGGTGCGGCCGCAACCCCAAGGCTCCCGAGATCATCGACGACCTGACCGACATTGCGGCAGCCCTCGGCTCTCCGGACGGCGAGGGTCTCGTATTCGTGGGTTTGTCCACAGGCGCTTACCACGCCATCGAAGCTGGAATCCATCTGCACCCTGCTGCGATCATCGCCATAAACGGGACCCTAAGCGCGCACGTCCCCGAAGAACGAGACGGCGGCAGGGCCGATCCGCGACGCGCCGCGCACAGGCCGATGCATAGGGCCCTTCGGAAGTTGGCGCTCAGGCACAAGCGTATCGCTGGCTGGATTTGGAGGATTGCTGCGACCGTCCTACCCGGGCTGGCTCCCATTAGCGTGGTACACCGCATTGCGGCCCGGCGCACGGACGTGCTCCTGCTCAGCATCGAAGCAGAGCGGACAGCGTGGCACAACAGCTTGTGGTCGAAAGTCGACGCGCTCCGACCTTCCATCAGACAACATTTCGACGTCTACTACCTCCCCGGAGACGACCATTCCCTTTATGGCCTCAAGACCCGCCAACAAGCTGTGGATGCTATGACGGCCTTTCTTCGAGACAAGGTCATGCCACGAAGCATAGGCAGGACCATCGACTCAGGCGGAATGCTTACAACATCGAGCGCTCGGGCGGCTTAGGGATGCGTGACGATTTAGCCATTTCGGTGTCTCATTTGGGCAAGTCCTACAAGATCTTCCACACGGACGCGCACGCAACTACAGCCGCTGAAGCGGTCATGCGAAAGCTCCGACACCCCACAGCGCGACAAAGTCACGAACTTGTCCAGGCATTGGACGACGTGAGCTTTGATGTCCCATGGGGGGAGGCCCTCGGTATTCTTGGTCGGAACGGGTCGGGCAAGAGCACACTGCTGAAACTCCTCACTAGGGTCTCCTCCCCTACCGCCGGGCGGATTGATATCAAAGGGCGGATAGGGAGCCTGCTAGAGATCGGGACCGGATTCCATCCCGAGCTCACTGGTCGTGAGAATGTCTACCTAAACGGCAGCCTCCTTGGGATGCGGCGCGCAGCCATCCGCAAGCACTTCGATGAAATCATTGCGTTTGCAGACGTCGAGCGCTTCTTGGATACTCAGGTAAAGAGGTACTCGTCGGGCATGTACGTCCGTCTCGCCTTCGCAGTCGCCGCTCATCTCGACGCCGACATACTGGCTGTCGACGAGGTCCTCGCAGTAGGCGACCTGGCGTTCCAAGCGAAGTGTATCCAGAAAATGAGGGAAGTGTCGACGCAGGGTCGATGCGTTTTGTACGTGAGTCACCAACTCCAAACCGTCAGCGCCCTGTGTAGTTCTGCTATCTACCTGGACCGCGGCCACCTCTCCTACACCGGAGAGGTGGAGGAGGCCCTCACCCGTTATCGTCAGAGCTTTCAAAGCGGTAGCGAGCAAGCCCTAGCCGAAGCCTCAAGGCGAGGCGGAACGGGCGAGGTCCGATTTGACTCAGTCTGGGTTGACGACGAGGCCCTCAATCCGGCAGCTCCCAAACAGATCCACTTCAGGATCCGAGGTAACGACGCTGCATCCGGCAGTTGCTACATTCGCGCGGAAGTCAGAAACGATGAGGGTGTTCTCATATGCCAGTGCGACTCCCGGCTGGTTGGAGCAATCTGGGAGTGCGCTCAGGGAGGTGAGGGCACCTTGACTATCCGTGGACCTTGGTTTGTTCCCGGCCTGTATTCCGTGGACGTCCTCCTGTTCAAAAGTGAGCTGCTCGACGCTTGGACGTCGGCATGCTCGTTTCACGTCGTCACCGACCTACCTTACGAGGGCTACGCCGACAGCGCTGCATACGAGTACGGCGCAGCGTTAGCAGAATTCGAGTATAAAGTTCAATGAACGATCAAGAGACTTTGACCATTCTTCCACCCGGGCGGGTACCGATTCCGAGCGTTCGCGGACTGTTGATGGGTCGCGAAGTTCTTTATAGTTTTGTCCGTCGCGACGTTACGCTCCGCTATCGCCAGACCGCGTTGGGCATTATTTGGGTGGTGATGCAACCCCTGCTGACTGCCCTGGTGTTCGCTCTCGTGTTCGGGCAGGTAGCCAAGCTCCCAAGTGGAGGCATTCCCTATGTCATCTTTGCCTTCGCTGGCCTGTTGGCCTGGAACATGTTCAATACAATACTTACAAGAAGTTCACCGTCACTGATCCAGAACGCGGGCCTCGTCTCCAAAATCTACTTTCCACGCATGCTCGTTCCCATCTCGGTATGTGGATCCGCCCTCTTGGACTTCACCGTTTCTTTCACCTTCCTAATAGTGCTTATGATCGCGATGGGAGTAACTCCCGGTTTCGCAATTCTGCTACTTCCTCTTTGGATGATTCTCGTCCTATTCCTCGCTACAGGGATAGGGCTGTTTACGTCGGCGTTATCCGTACGATACCGGGACATGAACTACATCGTCCCCTTCTTCATGCAGTTCCTCCTCTACGCAAGCCCGGTCGCATACAGCGCGTCGGCCGTCCCGTCCAAGTATCGGCTCGTCTATGAGATAAACCCGCTCAACTGGCTGCTGACGGAGTTCCGTTTCTCTCTTCTCAATCTGCGCGCTCCAAGCGTATGGGAGATCATCGCATCGCTTGTCGTACCAGTCGCGGTGTTCATAGCAGGGGCCTTCTACTTCGAACGTCGAGAACGAAGCTTTGCCGACTTCATCTGACCATGGAGACCGCCAAGACTCCGCCTGCGTCGTTGTGGATGTGGTCGTGGTGCACTATCGAAGCCGCGGGCGCGCAAACACCCTTCTCGAGAGTCTCGGAAAGCAGCAGGGTGTCGATGTCCGATTGCACATCGTGGAATGCGGAGACGACGGGACCATCTCTCCTCTCATCGAGGGTCGTTCTGTGGATTTTCGAACTCCCGGACAGAACCTCGGATACAGCGGGGGTAACAACCTCGTTCTAGGGCACCTCTCGGATCTCGGCCCGTTTGTGCTAGTTGTAAATCCGGACGTGCAGCTCATGAGGCCTGACACGCTGCGAATCCTCGTCGATGCCCTCCAAGCTGACCCCCTCCTGGCTGCGACAGCACCGACGATTCGGACCTTGGAAGGCCACGTCGAATATACGGACAGCGTCATTGACCTAAAACGCAATCTGGCGATCCATACCGGAACACACGTGACAGGCTGGCCTCAGGGGTTGCCGGAAGTAGTAGAGATGTCGTGGATCGACGGGGCCTGCCTACTCTTACGAACTGAAGCTCTAAACGACGTCGGATTGTTTGACGAGAGGTTCTTTCTGTTCTCCGAGGAGGTGGACTGGTGTCTTCGTGCCACGCAGAGAGGATGGAAGGTCGCTGTATGCCGTGCATCTGAGGTCTTTCACGAGCGATCGTCCGCTTTCACCGGGTCCACTAAAGGTTCTTACTATTACTGGAGGAACCGCTATCTGCTCAGCTTGAAGCACCTCGGCATCGGAAAGTGGGTCGGCTACTGGGGAAAGGATCTGGCACGATTCATCGTCAGCCGTACCAACAGGCGCAGTGGGCACTCGAAAGCTGCAACGCGAGGCGCCAAAGATGCGCTGTTCTCAAGTTGGGGTTGCATGGCCGGAGACAGCTAGGCGTCACGCGGTCGCATATCCGACCCGGCGGGGGTGGCGATCGTATCTGTAGGGAGGAGTCGCGGCCACAAGTCGCCTAAGATAGGGTGGAAGTCTCGCATGGTCTTCCAACGAAGCGGGGCGGGGAGCCACTTCAGAGCGAAGTAGATTTGCGCTCTGTGACCTTCGCTGTGTCCCCAAGTCGAAACTTTCCTCCACGTCGAACGGGCGTCTCGGGCCCAAGAGTTGTGAAGTATCACTTGGCTAACGCTAAGCTGCTCGATCCTCGTCTCTTTCTCCCCGGGCGGGCGACTTACCTCTAAGCTTGCCCTGTCACCAACGACCACCGGTCGGAGGAACGGGACCTCGGCTCTTCGGCAATGGGTCAATTCGACGTCAGGGCGGACAGCGACGAGACCGGGATATTCCGTGTGGATCGAACCGTCGGCGTTGGCCACCTCAAGGAATCGGCCGTCACGCAGACGCCGATATAGCACCCGCATGGGCCAATCGACGGCTGGCAGTTTCTTCTCGCCTGCAAGGTCGAGTATCGACGCGAGAGCGGCGAAGCTTGGGAGGTACTCGTCGGTGTCGATTTGCAGGACCCAGTCAGCGCCCACGCCCGCTTCGCTGCGCGCAGCATTGCGTTGGCGGGTTTCACCCTCGATTGGGTCACTCTTGCGGAAAGTCGTTCCATAACTTCCTGGAGCTAGGACGAGCTTGCGGTCCAAGTCGAGCGCCTTTAGTTGTGACAGGCACTCCTCCGAACTTACCTGTCGACCGGACCATCCGCGGCCCTGCTCGTCGTATGAAACCACGATACGGTCAACGAAGTCGTAGTACCCACCGATGCTACGAGCTAGCCAGGTTGGGTCGGCCGCCAACACATAGGCGCTCAGACCGGTCCTAGTACCAGTTTTTGACGTCGGATACCTCCTTTGCCGTCTTCAGTCGTTAGACAAACTGCCCGATCAGTGCATACTACCTTGACGGCCCGCCCCTGTGCCGTCTATGCGGCATCATGTAGCGTGCGCGTCTCGCTCGGTCACTCGGGATCAAAGCTCAGCGCGTAGCGCTGCCAGGCCTCGGTAAACGTCGGCGAAGCTGGTGCTGAGCGGCGCCAGGCCTACCCTGATCCCATCGGGGGATCGGAAGTCGGGGATCACCCCACGCTTCCAGAGGCGCTCGTTGACAGCCCGGAAGTCGTGGCGTCGAAGCGTGACGTGGCCTCCGCGGCGCTCGGAGTCACGAGGCGAAGCTATGGCCACTCCCTCGGGCACCAGCCACTCGTCCGCCAACTCCAAGGCGAAGGAGGTGAGAGCGACTGACTTTCTTCTCACCGCTTCGATCCCCGCCTCCTCGAGATGGCGCAATGCGACCCCAAGTGCCACCATCGACAGCACGTGCGGGGTGCCGCTCAATAGCGATCTCATGCCCGCAGTCGGCTCGTAGCCTGCACCCATGGCAAACGGCTCGACGCTTCCGAGCCAGCCCCAGATCGGCTGGCGAAACGATCCCTGATCGGCCCGCCGCACGTAGGCGAACGCCGGGGACCCGGGACCTCCGTTTAGGTACTTGTAGGTGCAGCCGGCTGCGAGGTCGACGTCCCAGTCGTCGAGGCGTATCGGTACCGATCCCACCGAATGGCTGACATCCCAAAGCACCAGTGCACCGGCCCGGTGCGCTATCGCCGTGATAGCGGCTGCATCCGCAATCCACGCGGAGCGGTAGGAAACATGGCTGGCAACCACCAGCGCCACGTCGCCGTCGACAGCTCCGGCAACCTGATCGGGGGTCAACCCTTCACCCGGGTCTGTCTCCACCCAGCGCAGCGTGCACCCACGCTCTGCGGCGATCCCCTCGAGGAGGTACCGGTCGGTCGGAAAATTGTCAGTATCGACGACAATGTGGGTTCTGCCCGGGCGCGCGTCCAGCGCCGCCCTCGCCAACTTGTAGAGCAGAACGCTGGTCGACTCCCCGACTATCACCTGCCCGGCGCCAGCTCCGAGGGCTGCCGCACCTATCCGGTCCCCCAGGGTTTCAGGGATGCTCATCCAGCTTTCGTCCCAACCGCGGATCAGACGGCCGCCCCACTGCTCGCCGACGAAATTTGCCATAGCCTCGCTGACGCCCTTGGCGACACGCCCGAGCGAGTTGCCGTCCAGGTAGGCCGAGACGTCGGGGGGCAGCGGCTCGAAACGCTCCAGCCATCCACGAAGCGGGTCCTCCGCATCAGCGCGCGCGGCCCGCTCTGCAAATCGGTCGTCCCCGAGGTTACGGGTTACGGTCTCGCTCAATGCCCGACCTCGCTTCGAAGCGCGTAGAGCTCAGGGAAGAAGCTCAGGTCAAGGGCCGCTCGCAGGAACCCTATGCCGCTAGAACCGCCGGTTCCGGTCTGGTCGCCGATGGTTCTGCGCACCGTCGAAAGGTGGCGGAAACGCCACAACTGGAAGTTGTCCTCTACGTCGACGAGCGCCTCGCAGATCTCGTATGCCTCCCAGTCACGCTTCGGATCACGGTAAAGGTCGGTCATCACCCCCACGAGGTCGGGGACGAGCTTCCACGGCTCTGTCACGTCGCGGCCCAGCACCGCCTCCGGAATCGGGTAGGCGCGCCTGGCCAGGTAACGAAGGAACTCGTCGTAGAGCGTCGGTTCGCACAGAAGCGCCGCAAGGAGCTCTTGCGCCTTGCGATCGTGGTCGAAGAGGGTCACCATTCGCGCCGACTTGTTGCCGAGGACGAACTCCACTGCCCGGTACTGCCACGACTGGAAACCGGAGGACGTCCCGAGCTGGCTTCGGAATTGCCCGTACTCCGTCGGGGTGAGCGTCGCAAGAACCGACCACTGCTCGCTCAACTGGTGCTGGACGTGCTTGACCCTCGACAGGGCTTTGAGCGCGGGTCCCACCGAATCCTCGCTCAGACATGTCCGGGCGTACAGCAGCTCGTGCAGCACCAGTTTCAGCCACAACTCGGAGGTCTGGTGCTGGATGATGAAGAGGAGCTCGTCGTGATTGACGGGCCGGCTCAAGGGGTGCTGGGCCGCGAGTAGCTGATCGAGGTGGAGGTATTCGCCGTAGGACATCTCGACGCGCAGGTTCATGATTCCTGATTCGATCGGCCGTTCGCTGCTCAACTCGCCCCCTCTCTCCGTCACGCTTCGACGATAACCGGATTCGTCGAGCGCGACCCGCGAGAGACGCTGATAAGGACTTGCGTCGCGACAGCGGCGAGCGTTGCAAGGCCGAACGCCTTGGTCAGGTTCCCACTCGGCAGGGTTACGGCCAGGGTGAACAGTGACGTGACCACAGCGAAGGATCCCCTCGTAACGCCGTAAAGGAAGTTGGCGACTTCGATCTCGCCACCCTCTCGGTGGGTCAGTCCGCCCATCACGAAAGTCAGGACGGGAAACGCGCTGACCAGGCCGGACAGCTGCGAGCCCAAGACGCCCGATACTCCGGTAAGGAGGGCAGCGAAGAGCGCCGCAATGGCCATCCTGATCGCCAACCGGTAGCTCAGTCGCAAGCCCGACTCCGGGCTTGGCGGAGCCGACGGGGCGCTCGAAGCGCGGCGAGCGATCTGCGCCCGAGGCCAGTAGCGAAGTGCGCCGATATAGGCGGCGACCCCGACAACCAGGCTCAAAAGCGGTGACCACCGGGGGGTCACATATAGAACAGCTACTGCAAGGCCGAAGGCTCCGGCCGAGGCGGCGAGACTCGCCACCAAACCCGCCCGACGTGCAACGGCCACGTAGACCCAGATCAGCAGGGCCTGGGCGACTGAAGCCTCCAGGCTTGAATCAGCGGCTGCTGCGGAGAACTGCGCGCCGTGCGCCAAACTCAAAAGCATGAGGAGCGGGAGGCTGGTCAGGGGAAGCCCGACGATCAAGCCACCGATGCGTTGACCCCAGCGCTGCTGTACGAGGCTGCTGACCAATATCAAGGTGGGCGCCAACGACAGCTCTACGAATAGCAAGTTCACGTATGCCATCATCGGCCATGATCAGCCTCGAATGTCTCGTTCCTATGAGCCCGAAGGTACGATTACCGTAACTATCGAGGTATTTTGGAAAAAGAGGCGATATATCCGTGGACGACATCGATCGACAGTTGGTCCGTGTGCTTGTAGCTGACGGGCGGCTTACCTACCAGGAGCTTGCGCGCATAGTGGCGTTGAGCGCGAACAGCACTGCGGACCGGGTCCGCCGGCTACGCCAGAACGCCACGATCAGCGGCTACCACGCCGAGTTCAACCTTGCGAGCGTCGGATGCACCCTGCACGCGCTCACTGACATCAAGCTCAAAGAGCACGTCTCCCGGGAGGATTTCGAGAAGGCACTCGAAGCCGTCCCTCAGGTTTTGGGCGCGATCCACACGACCGGGGAGTTCGACTACCAGCTACGCATAGCCTGTACCGGAACTGCCGACCTGCAGCGCCTGGTAGATACCGTGCGTCGCCTCGGGGCGCGAGAAGTCCAGTCGAGGATCGTGCTGGGCGAACGCAGCTTTGACCCTACGCGCCTGCTCGGTTGACTTTCGCAGTCGGTTTGCCCGCTGCGGCCGGCCCGCCTCGACGCCTGCGGGATGCTCCCTGAGGGCGCTTGGTAGCGCGACCACCCGAGCCACTTCGGGGGCTTCGCTGCGACTCGACTGACGCCGGGGCGGGCGGCCGCTCGGGCATGGTGGGTAGAGCGGACATGTCAGGCGAGGTGGTCGAATGGTCGCCATCCAGACTGCGTTGGAGAAGCTTGACCTCTTTTTCCACTTCATTGGTTACCAGACTTACGACGATGCCGTCTGCACCAGCGCGCCCGGTACGCCCGGAGCGGTGTACGTAGTCCTTGGCGTCGCCGGGCGGGTCGAAGTGTACGACGCACGCTACCCCGTCGACGTGTATTCCTCTGGCCGCCACATCTGTCGCAACAAGGGCGTCAACTCGCCCCTGGCTGAAGTCGGCCAACGCCCGGTCGCGCTGCGGCTGGGATCGACTCCCGTGCACCGCAGCCGCCTTCACGCCCACCGCTTGAAGCCTTCGGGTCAGCCTGTCGGCGCCGTGACGGGTACGACAGAACACGACCGCCGGTGCTTGGCGGCCGACGAGCTCGGCCGTGAGCCCTATGCGACGGTCACGGTCGGTGCGCCACCACAGGTGGGTGACGTCACCGGTGTCAACGTCACTCGGAGCCGCTTCGATCATTCGCGGGTCGTGCAGGTAACGCCGCACGACGACGTCGACAGCGCCATCGAGCGTCGCCGAGAAGAGCAGCATCTGGCGTTGCTGGTTGATCTTGTCCAACAGCCGTTTGACAGACGGCAGGAAGCCCATGTCCGCCATCCGGTCCGCCTCGTCCAAGACAGCCCAACGCACGTCGGAAAGGTCGAGGTCGCCTTGAGCGATCAGGTCTTCGAGGCGTCCGGGGCATCCGATCAGCAGGTCGATTCCGCGGCGCAGCGCTACTCTCTGCGGACCGTAACCCACACCGCCGTACGCGACGCCGACCGACGCCCCGACGGACCGGCCGAGCTCCGACAGGACGGTCGCGACCTGCGATGCCAGTTCGCGCGTCGGCAGTAGCACGAGGGCGAGAGGGCGTCCCGGACGCGCCGCCGACTTCATCCCGGCAAGCCCGGCTAGAAGCGGAAGGCCGAACGCGAGTGTCTTACCTGACCCGGTCGGTGCCCGCCCGCAGATGTCGGCTCCCCTAAGAGCGTCGGGCAATGTCGCCGCTTGGATCGGGAAAGGATCGGTGATCTTCTGGGCGGCGAGCGCCCTGACCAGGGCCTCGGGGAGACCGAGGGCGGCAAAGGTAAGGGAAGTGATGGTGTTCTCCATGGTTGTCGGCTGACATGAACGGGCCTTGTGCCCAGCCGGTCCAACCGGCCCGCAACCCAGGGAACGAACCGTTCCGGGGCAGCAATAACGATTATGCTACCAGCTGGCGGGTTTCGCGCGGTCACGCACCCGTCGAAACCGCCGATCCCCCGACTTGCGGATCGCTGGAACTGTAATCTCCGTGACATGGACAGGGGCCCGTCGACGCGCTGCTATCTGCCGCTGCCGCCCACCGCAGCACCGACGCCAGACAGGTAGGTCGCCATGGAAATGCAAATCGCCAGCCAGAGCTCGTACGCCGGCTTGGTCGACCTTGACTGGTCGAAACCCCTCGGACGATGGAAGGACCCCCGCCTCGTGCGGATGGCGCGGGGACGGTCGCGCCATATCGTGCGCTTCGTCGAGTTGGAGGGCCGGGTGTTCGCCGTGAAGGAGCTCGACGACCGCTTTGCGCTCAAAGAGTACGCCATGCTCAAGGAGATGGCCGACTCGTCGTTGCCGGTCGTCGATGTTGCGTGCGTTGTGGTGAATCGCGCCACCAAGTCCGGCGAGCATCTCGATGGTGCGGTGGTGACACGCTTTTTGGACTACGCACTCCCCTACACGTATCTCCTGCGCCGTGACGGTTGGTCGACAAGCCAACAGCGGCTAATCGACGCCGCCGCCGTCCTGCTCGTGCAATTGCACTTGGAGGGTTTCTGGTGGGGTGACTTCTCGCTGGCGAACGCACTGTTTCGCCGGGACGCCGGGGAGCTTCGGGCTTATCTCGTCGACGCCGAGACTGCTGAGCATCACCCGACGCTTTCAGACGGCCAACGGCGATACGACGTGGACATTGCGGTCGAGAACATGGCCGGCGGCCTTGCGGACCTTGTAGCAGCCGGCAAGGTGAGCACTGACACCGACCCGGTCGACGTGGCTTTGCAGCTTGCGGAACGCTACGAGGCGTTGTGGGCGGAAGTCACGTCGGAGGAAGAGTTTTCTTCTGATGAGCTGTGGCGACTAGAGGACCGAGTCCGCCGGCTCAATACTCTCGGCTTCGACGCAAGCGAGCTTTCGGTCGTCTCGCTTGTTGGCAAGGACCGCATCCGTATCAGGCCCCTCGTCGTCGAGGAGGGCCACCACGGACGGCGCCTCGCACGCCTCACCGGTATTTCGGTCCAGGAGAATCAGGCGCGCAGGCTCCTCAACGACCTCGACTTCTATAAGGCCGAGTTGGAGAGGGGCGGACGATCCGCCGTGAGCGAGGCGATAGCAGCCCACCGTTGGCTCACCGAGCGCTTCGAGCCGTTCCTCATGGCGATACCGCCGGACCTCCAGGGCCGCCTCGAACCCGCGGAGGCGTACCACCAGTTCCTCGAGCACCGATGGTTCCTGTCGGAGGCAGCCGGCAGGGACGTAAGCGACGCCGATGCGATGCGCTCGTTCTTCGACAGTGTGCTGCGACCTCGACCCGAAGAGCGGCTGCTTTTCGACGAGCCGACTACCGAGCTACCTATCACCTGGTTCCAGTCGGCCGAGATGCCCGATACTCCGGCATCGGATACTCCAGAGTCGGAGCCGTCGGTTGGCTCGTAGTTATTCAGGTTGTGTCATGCTACGTGTGTGAACGAGATCACCGTCTACGGAGCTCCGTGGTGCCCTGACTGCCGGCGGGCCAAGGCCTTCCTAACCGCACGAAACGTCGGCTTCGACTGGGTGGACGTCGACAGCGATCCGGCGGGTCTCGCAAAGGTTCAGGAGATCCAATCGGGCGGCCGCACCATCCCGACAATCGTGTTCTCTGACGGCTCGGTTCTGCTCGAGCCCTCCGACGAGGAGCTGGCCGCGAAGTTGGGTATTCGCGTCGAGGCTGAACGCGATTCCTACGACGTGGTGATCATCGGGGGCGGACCGGCAGGCATCGCCGCATCCATCTACGCCGCCAGAGAGGGCATCGACTGCGTCGTGATCGACGCCGGCGGCCTCGGCGGCAACGCTGCAGTGACCGAGCGCATCGACAACTACCCCGGCTTTCCCGAAGGTATCGGCGGGCGGGAGCTGATGGATCGCTTCGTAACCCAAGCCCGTCGCTACGACGTCGAGCTAGTCAGCGCCGCACGAGTGCAAAGCGTCACCGGCGACTCGTCGAGTGACGATTTGGTCGTGCGATTGGCCAACGGCCAGGAACTCGTGGCGCACGCAGTTCTCGTCGCGACCGGCTCGACTTACCGCCGCCTCGGAATACCCGGTGAGGAGGAGCTGATCGGTGCCGGCGTGCACTTCTGCGCTACCTGCGACGGACCGTTCTACAAGGGATCCGACGAGGTGATGGTAGTTGGTGGCGGCAACTCGGCTCTGGAGGAAGGGCTGTTCCTATCGCAGTTCGCGAAGCGGGTGAGAGTCGTCGAGCGGGGGCCGAAGCTGACCGCGTCCGCGCTCCTGCAGGACAAGATCCGGTCTCATCCGAGCTTCGAAGTCCATACCGGTGTCGCGCTTGACGCTTTCGTCGGCGACGGGCGAGTCGAGCAGGTCCTGGCTACGAACACCGAAAGCGGTGAGAAGCTGGTGTGGAGCCCTGCAGGCGTGTTCGTGTTCATCGGACTCGACCCGAACTCAGCGTTTCTTTCGTCGACCGCCGACCTGGATCGCTGGGGTTTCATAGCCACCGACGAGGCGTACCGCACTTCCCTACCAGGCCTTTACGCCGCCGGGGATGTCCGCTCCGGATCCACCAAGCAGCTTGCGGCGGCTGTCGGCGAGGGCGTCGCCGCCCTACTCTCCGTGCGGATGTACCTTCAGCAGCACCGCCACATCCCGCGAATCGATATCAACGCCTGAAACTTAGTGTGACATACACGGATAGCGGGGTCAACAGTCCACCACGGCTATCCCTGGGTCCAGAACCTGGAGGTCGGCCCGGTCGGAGCTGACCACGGTGGCGTGGTGATGGCGTGCTGCAAGCACGACGGAGGCATCGATGACATCGGCCGTTCCCGCCGATCCGCAAAGGACTCCGGCCGCCCGAGCGCGGGCATCCGTCAGTGGTTCGACGAGCACGTCGCGGGCATTGAGCAGCCGGGCCAGCCTGGCTTGTCGACCACTGCCCCTCCACGCCTGGCCCACCACACCCGCCGGTACAACTACGTTCCGTTGCTCTCGCCGCGCCACCTCGATGATCGCTGCGGTGTCACGGTCACCCCGTTCCACAGCGATCAGCGCTCCCGCGTCGAGGACCAGGTTCAACGCTGTTCGGCCAGCGCCAGCCGACGGCGTGCTCGGTCCAACTCCTCCTCGCTCGGCGGTCCGCCGGTCTCGTCGAAGAGCTCCGCCAGGACAGCCGCGAGGTCCTCGCCTTCCACCCGGGCCCGCCCGGCATCGTTGAGCCACGCGCTCACCGACTTGGCCCTTCCCTCTGCAACGTCTTGGCGAGCCCGATCCGCAACCACGGGGTCGAGGCTCACGGTGACCTTCGAAACAGTCATACTTTTACCCTACCACGGCCCCCAGCGGTGGGCGAAGGGGGACTTGAACCCCCACGTCCTTTCGGACACAGGAACCTGAATCCTGCGCGTCTGCCTATTCCGCCACTCGCCCGAGTGGGAGGCTCGATCATATACCAGTAGAGCCGGGTCGGACGAGAGCGAGCCTCCCGAGCCCCCAGACCACGGTACGCTACGGGTGGTCATGGGATTACAACACTTGGAACGCCGCTTGGAGCGCATGGTGGAAGGAGTGTTCGCCCGCGCGTTCAGGGGGACGCTTCAGCCGGTGGAGATCGGACGCAGACTCACCCGGGAAATGGACCTCAGGCGCACGATTGCCCCAAAAGGCACACTTGCCCCTAACGAGTTTCGCATCGACATCGCGCGGGCTGACCGCAACCGCTTCGCTGCGATAGAAGACGAACTCGTAGACGAACTGGTCCTTCTGGCACGAGAGCACGCTCAGATGGAGCGCTACAGCTTCCTAGGGCCGGTCACGGTCGGCTTGGAGACCGACGACTCGTTCCCTGCCGGCAAGATAGCTGTGTTCGGCGAGTTCACTCCTAGCGAGGAACCGTGTCGGGCGCGACTGGTGCTTCCCGACGGCCGTGCGATAGCTCTCGGCGCTGCTGCGCTCACCGTAGGCCGACTCCCCGACTGCGGAGTCGTGCTCGCGGATTCGAACGTCAGTCGTTACCATGCCGAGATCCGCCCGGCGGCGGGCGGAGGTAACGTCCCTGAAGCCGGCCGGTCTCGGCTGTCCGGACCGACGCTGTACGAGGTGGCCGACCTCGGATCCACCAACGGCACCCGCGTCAACGGGATGCTCATCACGGTACCGAGACTTCTAGACGACGGGGACCGCGTGACGGTAGGGGCTACGACGGTCGTCTTCGAGGCCGGTTAGGGCTTTCGCAGCGACGTGCCCGACCCGGTCCAGGCTCTGATCAAGTACGTGCTCCTGGCTTTGCTTTACCTGTTCATGCTTCGTGTCATCCGAGCCGTATGGGTCGAAACGCGCCAGCCACAAGCTGCCCCCTCCATAAGTCCAGCATCTTCGCCGACACCATACGGATCAAACCACCAGGCACCCGGCACCCCGAAACCTCCCCCCGGGCCGGAGAAGCTCGTAGGAGTGTCGCCCGCCGAGGTGAAGAACCGGGAGTTCCCGCTCGGCGCCGAGCTGACGGTAGGCAGGGCACCCGGCTGCGCCATCTTCCTCGAAGACGACACCTTCGTTTCGCAGCTTCACGCCAGAGTCTTCCGCCGCGACGACGGACTGTTCGTCGAGGACCTTGGATCGACCAACGGGACTTTTCTCAATGGGGTGAAGGTAACCGCCCCCGTGAAACTGTCAAAGGGCGACAAGGTGCAATTCGGCAAGTCGACACTAGAGGTTCGTAAGTAGTGGTTTCCATCAGGCTCAAAGCCGGGTCGGCTACAGACGTAGGCCTGGTCCGCTCAAACAACCAGGATCAGTTCCTGATGGCGGAACCGGTGTTCGCGGTCGCTGACGGGATGGGCGGCGCCGCAGCCGGAGAGGTCGCATCCTCAATCGCCGTCAGGACCCTGGGCGACGCGGTCGCCAGAAGGGCTGGCCCGCTCACGCAGGATCTGCTCGTCGAAGCCGCCCGGAGCGCCAACAGGGCTGTTTGGCAGGAGTCGATCGCCCACTCCGAGATGAGGGGAATGGGGACGACCCTCGTGGCTGCTGCGTTGATCGACGGCGACCGTTTGGCAGTCGTCAACGTGGGCGATTCGCGCCTGTATTCGATGCGGGGCGACGTCTTCCAACAAGTCACAGTCGACCACAACCTCGTCGCGGAGTTGGTCGCTGAGGGGCGTATCTCCAAAGAGGAAGGCCAGGTCCACCCGCGCCGGAACATCATGACGAGGGCGCTCGGAGTCGAGCCCGAGGTGGAGGTGGACGTGTTCGTGGAGGCGGCGAGCCCGGGCGACCGGTTCCTGCTTTGCAGTGACGGCCTGCCCCGCGAGCTGAGCGACGATCGAATCTCGGCGATACTGAGGCGCCTGTCCGAACCGTCAGCAGCGGCGAAAGAGCTCGTTCACGAGGCCAAACGCCACGGGGGCAACGACAACATCACCGTCGTGGTGCTCGACGTTCACGAAGAAGATGCAGCGCCTCACAGCTTCGAGGCAGGAGACGTCGAAATCTCTGGCACAGCGGTGACGGCAAGTGGCGCTACGCCGCCAACACACGACGCTGCGCTGCGAGCGGACGGCGCGACGTCGACAAGTGACAGCTTCGCAGCGCCTGCTGGGCTCACCGCGACCGAACCGGGATCGGCCGACGAGAGCACGAAGCTGCTTTCGGTGATCAACATCAACTCCGGTGGAGGCACTAACGCCGGTCCCGGGTACAGACCTAATCAGCGCAAAGCTTCCGTGGTGACCCTTCGCGTCGCTGCGTTCATAGCCGCCTTCATAGTGATAGTTGCGGCCGGGGCAGCCGGCGTTTGGTACTACGCGCGCTCCGCGTACTACGTCGGTATCCGGGGAAACGCACTCGTCGTCTACCAGGGACGCCCCGGCGGCGTTCTCTGGATCGAGCCCACCTTGAACCACGTCTCGTCGGTCACGACCGGCCAGGTACTCCAGGCGAGTCTTCCCTCGCTTCACTCGGGCGTCGAGGAACCTTCGGTCGCAGCCGCTGACAGCTTCATCGCGAATCTTGCGGCCCTCTATCAGAAGAGTCAGACAGCAGCGCTGCCGCCGCCGACCACACCAACAACCCCTCCTTCGACGTCTACGACATCGAACGCGCAGTCCCCGACCTCTACCTCACCGACGACCTCATGACTCCGCTACCCGCCCGACGTCGCACAGAGCTGGGCCTGATCATCCTCGTCGTCTTGCTCACGGGCGGCCTCTACGCGTTGGCCGGGTTCGGCAAGGCAGGAAACCTCCCAGCGAACATAGGCCCGCTCCTTGGAGCGCTGTTCGCTCTGCTGATCGTCGCCCACATCGCGATGCGCAAACTCGCTCCCCTCGCCGACCCGGTACTTCTGCCGCTGGCAGGTCTGCTCAATGGCATCGGATACGTGTTCATCGCCCGTCTGTCGCCCCACGAAGCTCGGCTGCAGGCGATCTGGACCACACTCGGTATCGCAGTGTTCGTGGCGACCTTGATCATTGTCCGTCGAGCCCGGGACATCGAACGCCTCCGATACCTCTTCGCCGCGGTCGGCATCGGACTGCTGTTGCTGCCGTTGGTGCCAGGGATCGGCGAGAACATCAACGGTGCCCGACTTTGGATCCATGTCGGCGCACTCAACTTCCAGCCTGGTGAAGTCGCCAAGCTCGCGCTCGCCATCTTCTTCGCCTCCGTGCTCGCCGAGCGCGCGGATCTGCTCAGCCGCGGGACCCGACGCATCGGGCGTTTCCTCGTGCTCGACCCCCGCTATCTTGCGCCGATCGTCACTGCTTGGGCGCTGTCACTGGTGATCTTCCTGGCGGAGAACGATCTCGGCTCGTCGTTTCTGTTCTTTGCCCTGTTCATCGGCATGCTTTGGGTTGCTACCGGAAGGACGCTCTACCTAGGGTTTGGCGCGGTCCTGTTCGGCGGTGGCTCATTGTTCGCCTTGAAGACGATCGGCCACGCGCGAACCAGGGTGCAAGGATGGCTCGACCCGTGGATACACGCTCAGACGTCGGGCTACCAGATCATCCAAGGCTGGTTCGCAATCGCGAACGGTGGACTTTTTGGGCTCGGGCCCGGACAAAGCGGTGCCGCCTCCATCCCTGAGGCTTCGACCGACATGATCTTCGTGGTTATCGCCGAGGAGCTCGGCCTGGTCGGTGCGACTGCCGTCCTCATCGGGTTCTTGCTCATGGTTGGATCGGGGCTTCGAATCGCCGTGCGCTGTGAACGGCCTTTCGAGAAACTTCTGGCGGCAGGACTGTCTTTAATCCTTGGTGTGCAGACGTTCGTTATCGTCGCAGGCGTCACGCGGCTTATCCCGCTCACCGGGATTACGCTGCCGTTCGTCTCGTACGGTGGCTCGTCGCTGGTCTCCAACTACATCCTCTTGGCGCTGCTGCTGAGGCTTTCGCACGGCGCGGAAAGCCCGACAGAAATCGGCGCACTCGTGGCATCTGATGGCCAGAGACTCGTAGGGACCCTATGAACAGGCAAATTCGAGGGCTCGGACTAGCAATCAGCATCCTGTTCATCGCGCTGTTTGTGCAACTCAACTACCTTCAGGTGATTCACACCAAGAAACTCGCCGCGAACCCGCTCAACCACGCGACGATAGTCAACTCCTACACACTCCCCCGGGGCGACATCATCTCGGCCGATGGCGTAACGCTGGCAACGTCCGTACCGACAAACGACCAACTCAAATATCTCCGCAAGTACCCGACCGGATCCCTGTTCGAAGGCGTCACGGGGTACTACTCCTACATCTACGGCTCGGACGGCGCGGAGGCCTATTACAACAATGTGCTGACCGGCAAGAGCAGCCCGTTCAAGTTCCCAACATCAATCAATGGCTTCAAGAAGTTCCTGACCAAGTCGAACAACACGCAATCTATAACACTCACGCTGCTTGACAAGCTGCAGAAAATCGCCCAAAGCGGCCTGGCCGGCCGCGACGGGTCCGTGGTCGCCCTCGATCCGAAGACGGGCGCAGTCCTTGCGATGTATTCGAACCCGACCTTCGATCCGAACGGGCTTGCGAGCCACAATCCGACGACCGTGCAGGCCAGCTACAAGGCAATCACCGCCCTCACCGGCGGACCACTCGCCACCGCGTCTTACCGTCAGATCTTCTTCCCCGGCTCATCGTTCAAGATCGTGACGGCGTCTGCGGTCTACGACCACAAACCTGCCCTCGCCTCGAAGACCATGCCGACCCTGACCAATCTGAGCCTCCCCGACACCACGACGAAGTTGCACAACTTCGCCGGCGAATCGTGCGGAGGGCAAATCTTGGCGCTGTTCACGGTTTCCTGCGACACCGGCTTCGCGCAGATCGGCCTCGATCTCGGCGCCACGAACCTCTCCGCCGAGGCTAGGTCGTTCGGCTTCGACCAGGTTCCGCCTATCGACCTACCGTTCCCTGCGAAATCCAACTTCCCCGCCGCCTCAAGCTTCGCGGCGAACCTGCCGACACTCGCCTACTCAGCGATCGGCCAGGAGAACGTGGAAGCCAGCCCGCTCGAAATGGCGCTGGTCGGCTCCGCGATAGCCGACGGCGGGCAGATCATGAAACCGCACATCCTCCAGTCGGTGACCAACTCCCAGAACCAGGTTGTGGCGACCTACAAACCCGCCAAGTGGCTCCAGGCAACGTCAAGTGCAACCGCAGCGCAGGTTACCAAGCTCATGATCTCCGTCGTCTCGTCCGCCAACGGCACAGGTGGGGTCGCCAGGATCCCCGGGATACAGGTTGCTGCGAAGACCGGTACGGCGCAAACCGGCACCCACCACACCGACGACTGGTTCGTGGCGTTCGCCCCCGCCAACGACCCGCGAATCGTCGTGTCGGTCGTGTTGCCCAACCAGGGTAACCTCGTGTCCGACCAAGGGGGCACTCTTGCGGCCCCGATAGCCAAATCCATCATCGAAAGCTACCTTTCGACCAGCTCTTCAGGGCAGTCTCCTTCCACGACGTCGGGCAGTGCGAACCCGAGTGCCCCGACGACCGGACCGACCAGCCCGACTGTAGGGTGAGAGGGCCAAGTGACTGAATCTCCCACCGTGTTCAGCGACAGATACGAGATTGTCAACCACATAGCGCGCGGGGGAATGGCCCAGGTGTACCTTGCCCGGGATCTGCTCCTCGACCGGCCTGTCGCACTCAAGGCGTTGTTCCCCGAGCTGTCGGTGGACCAGTCCTTCGTCGAACGTTTTCGCCGCGAAGCGAAGGCGGCGGCGAACCTCACGCACCCGAACATCGTCTCTATCTATGACTGGGGTCAGGGCGCTAACACGTATTTCATCGTGATGGAGTACGTCGACGGGCCGACCCTGTCGGCAATGTTGCGGGAGAACGGTCCGCTAGTCCCCGAACACGCCGCCTCGATCGCTGCGAGCGTCGCTGCAGGCCTCGACTTCGCGCACCGCAGGGGGGTGATCCACAGGGACGTAAAGCCGGGGAACGTCCTCGTCGACTCCCGCGGCCAGGTCAAGGTAGCGGATTTCGGTATAGCGAGAGCTGTGGGAACCTCCGAGGATCTGACCCAGACCGGTTCGGTGATGGGTACAGCCACGTACTTCTCGCCTGAGCAGGCGCAGGGCTACCCAGTAGACGCCCGCAGTGACGTCTACTCCTTAGGGGTGGTCCTCTACGAGGCTGTCGCTGGCAGGGCTCCTTTTACCGGCGACAGCCCGGTTTCGATCGCCTACAAGCACGTCAAGGAAGCCCCCATCCCGCCTTCTCAGGTGAAGCGGTCGGTTCCCGCTGCTCTCGAAGCGATAATCATGAAGGCGCTCGCAAAGAACCCCGCCGACCGCTACCAGACAGCCGAGCAGATGCGTTCCGACCTACTGCGCTACGCAAGCGGGCAACGCCCTTTGGCCCCGGTCCTGGCTTCTACTGGAGTGCTGCCGATGGCGAGCGCAGAGCCGACACTGACTCAGGCGCGCACTGCCGCAAACACGACGGGCCTCCTCCCGGCGACTGCGGTCGAGACCACGCCGCCACGCAACGGTTCGCGCGCGGGCCTCTACACGGCTATGGCGCTTCTCCTGGTGCTTATCGCTGTCGGAGGCTACCTCGGTGGTCGAAAAGCGGGGCTCTTCGGGTCATCGGTCAAGACGCTGGCGGTCCCGTCGGGGCTGGCGGGCCAAACCGCGCAGGCCGCCCAGTCCGAGCTGTCCGCGCAGGGGTTCACCAACGTCAAGCAGACGCCCGTAACGAGCTCTTCGGTAAAAAAGGGATCGGTTGTCTCGACCAGCCCTCCCTCTGGAACGTCGATCCTCGCGAACGCGTTGCTCACCTTGAACGTGAGCAGCGGTCCACAACAGGTTTCCGTCCCCAACGTCGTCGGCAAATCGGTCGCTGCAGCCGACTCCGCATTGACCGCCGCAGGCTTGCACCCACATAACACCACCGCCTTCTCCACGACCGTGAACAAGGGTGACGTCATATCGACCAGCCCTGCCGGGGGAGCTCCTGCCTCGAAGGGCTCGGCGGTCGACGTGACCGTCTCGGGGGGTGCCCAGCAGATTGCGGTCCCGCCGCTCGTCAACTACAGCCAGGCAGTGGCGGGCGAAACCCTCGCAACGCTCGGCCTCAAGCTCGGAGGCCAGACAAGCGAGTCGTCACAGACAGTTCCTGCCGGAGAGGTCACCCGGACCAGTCCGCCGGCCGGAACGGAGGTCCCGGTCGGCACCGCGATCACCTTGTACGTCTCGACCGGGCCGCCGCAGGTGACCGTCCCCGATGTTAACGGCGACTCGAGGTCTCCGGCCAAAGCAGCAATCAAGGCGGCCGGCCTGACGCCTTCGTTCTCTGTGGTTCCGGTGAGCAACCCCGCCCAAGACGGGCTGGTGCAGTCGGAGAGCCCGCCGGCCGGCACATCGGTTACGAGCGGGAGCTCGGTTGACGTTGCCATCGGCTCCTACACCGCGTCCGCTACGACGTCCACGACGAGCCCGTCGACGACAACGACGACGACGACCGTCCCCAGCGGCCCTGGGACGACCGGATGACAAGTCAGGTCTTCTCTTGTTTAGGCGCACATGTCGAGCCAGTTGCGAAGCATTCGATGTCCCTCGTCGGTGAGAACGGACTCGGGATGAAACTGCACCCCTTCGAGCGAATACTCCCTGTGGCGTATCCCCATCACGGTGCCGTCCTCGGCCGAAGCGGACACTTCCAGAATCGCGGGTAGTCCGTCCGCTTCGACTACCAAGGAGTGGTAACGCGTAGCGACGACCGGGCTTTCGATTCCCTTGAACACTCCGCGCCCGTCGTGGCTGACCCTTGAAGTCTTGCCGTGCATCACTTGGTGGCGCACGACGCTGCCGCCGTACAGGGCGCCGATGCACTGATGGCCGAGGCATACCCCGAGCACTGGACTGCGGCCAGCGAACAGCTCGATCAGCTCCATGCTCACTCCAGCGTCCTCGGGACGCCCCGGGCCAGGCGATACGAGTACTCCGTCGGGACTCAAAGCGCTCGCCGCAGCGGCGTCGATTTCGTCGTTTCGATACACGAGAGGTTCGGCTCCAAGCTCTCCTAGGTACTGAACGAGGTTGTAGACGAACGAGTCGTAGTTGTCGATAACGAGGACCCGGGTCATCTATCCACGGTAGCGCCCCACCATGAAGGCCAGACGCCCTACTATCGGGGGATGGCCAGGAAGACCAAGGACGCCCGACCAGGCCGAGTCACGCCGAAAGGCGGCCCTCCCAAGCGCAGAATCGCCGGTTCGGCGCCTGACACGTCGAGCAGCGGCCGCTACACGGCGCCGATACCGAACGAGTTCAAGGTCAGCCCGTGGTGGGTGCCAGCATTGATGATCGGGTTCTTCGGGACCGGCATCATCGTGATCCTGCTCAACTACCTGAGCCTGCTCGGCGGCCCCGCCAACAACATCTACCTCTTCGTCGGTCTCGGCCTGATCGTCGCCGGATTCATCGCCTCGACGCGCTGGCACTGACGGGCGCGCAGGCCTTCTGCGACCGCTGGGCGCCTCCCAAGGGCCTCCAGCGGTCGGCAGGATTCCCTGCTTGAGCCCTTCGGCCTAACCTAGGCGCTCGATGATCGTGGCGTTAGCCATGCCGCCGCCTTCGCACATGGTCTGAAGGCCGTAGCGGCCTCCTGTGCGCTCCAGCTCGTTGAGGAGCGTGGCCAAAAGCTTGGTACCGGAAGCTCCGAGCGGGTGACCGAGCGCTATGGCCCCTCCGTTCACGTTCACTTTCGACATGTCGGCGTGGTGCTCCTTGGCCCATGCGAGCACCACAGGGGCGAACGCCTCGTTGATCTCGACGATGTCGATGTCGTCCATCGTCAGTTTGGATCGCTCCAATACTTTGGCGGTCGCAGGAATCGGCGCAGTCAGCATGATCTGCGGATCGTCGCCGGCGAGGGCGAATCCGTGAAACCTTGCGCGGGCCTTGAGTCCGAGCGCCGCCGCCTTCTCCTCGCTCATGATCAAGACAGCGGAAGCGCCGTCTGTGATCTGAGAGGAGTTGCCTGCGGTGATCTTTCCGTCGGCCTTGAATGCAGGCTTCAGCTTGCCGAGCGACTCGACGGTGCTGTCTGCACGGATCCCCTCGTCAGCGACGACTGCCTCGACGGACTCGGTGACTTTGCCTGTCTCCTTGTCCTTGTGCTTGGAGGTTACAGGCGTGATCTCACGTTCGAAACGACCCTCTTCGGTGGCCCTCGCCGCCTTCTGGTGGCTGGACGCGCTGAACGCGTCGAGATCCTCCCGGCTCAGGTCCCAACGGTCCGCGATCATCTCCGCACCGATCCCTTGTGGCACCAGGCCGCCTTTCGGCGCGTAACGAAGTCCGACGGTAGGCCCGAAAGGGAAGCCCATCCCCTGCCCGGCGCTCCCGCCCATGGGCACAAGACTCATAACCTCGACCCCAGCCGCTATCACGACGTCGTACTGGCCTGCCATGACACCTTGTGCGGCGAAATGAACCGCCTGCTGGGACGAGCCGCACTGCCGGTCCACCGACGTGCCAGGGACCGACTCGGGAAAGCCTGCCGCCAGAACGGCGTTGCGTGCGACGTTGAAGGCCTGCGCACCGGTTTGGCTTACACATCCCATGATCACGTCATCGATAAGTCCGGGATCCAGGTCATTTCGCGTCGCTAGGGCCTTCAGTACCTCAGCCGCCAGGTCCACAGAGTGCCAGCCGGACAGCTTCCCGTGGCGCTTCCCACCCGCTGTACGAACAGCGTCAACGATAACTGCAGTCGGCATTGCTTCTCCTTGGTCGATAGTTTCTCTAGGCAGAACATACCGCCGCGGCGGCAGGGATGGACAATGTTCCCCGCCGCCCGACGCTCGAATCCTTATCGCCTCTGTGGCGGGGATCGGTCCCTGCCAGAGCGAGAACCCGATCGCCTACTTGTTGGGTTGCGGCGTGAAGCGGAGGTACGGCCGTAGCTCCGTGAATCCCTTGGGGAACTTCTCTTTGGCGGACTCATTGTCGATCGCCGGCGAGATGATCACGTCCTGGCCATCCTGCCAGTCAGCCGGGGTTGACACAGAGAACTTCGCCGTCAGCTGGAGAGAGTCGATCACGCGAAGAATCTCCTGGAAGTTGCGCCCGGTGCTCTGGGGATAGGTGATCGTAAGCTTCACCTTCTTGTCCGGGCCGATCACGAAGACCGAACGGACGGTGACCGTGTCGGATGCGTTCGGGTGGATCATGCCATACAGGTCGGCCACTTCCCGGGTCGGGTCGGCAATGATCGGGAAATTCACAGAAGTGCCCTGGGTGTCGTTGATGTCGGGTACCCAGCCGTTGTGCGAATCGATAGGGTCGACGCTGACCGCGATCACCTTCGTGTTGCGACGGGCGAACTGGTCCGCAAGTTTCGCTACCGCACCGAGCTCTGTCGTGCACACGGGGGTGAAGTCCTTGGGATGTGAGAACAACACACCCCAACCATCGCCAAGCCACTCGTGAAACCGGATCGTTCCTTCGGTGGTTTCAGCGGTAAAGTCCGGTGCCTCGTCGCCTAGTTGCAACGCCATGTGATCATGACCTCCTGTTTGAAATGTCGTGTCTCGGCTTCCCTGGCCGCGATGACCACCAGTGGCGGTGGCTCGCCGCCTAGCAGAACTAGCATCCTAAGGCGCCGTCCTGTACTTAGAAGAGTACCGGGGCCGGCCAAGAACGTGACCAGGTTTGTCAACTTTCACGCCATGCAATCCCATCTCGGCGGAGACGCTCCATTGCTCGAAGTCGTATCTCTCTTACCACGAAGACATGCCTGCCAGGCTTGGTCGTCGCTATGACTCTCAGTGTCACACCGTTGACGTTGGAGAAATCCTGCGCACCTACGAACGTAGGTTCCCCCATAATGTCCCCAGCCCATTTCGGATCCGTCGCCACGTCTCGCGCTGCGGCCTCAAGGGCTTCGCCGGCCTTCGTCAAATCTGTCCCTAGCGGGACCACGACGTCGACCAATGCCTGACTGTCGCTTTCGGTGTCGTTGCTCAGCGTTCGGATATCCCCGTTAGGTACGTATATGACGCTTCCGTCTGCTCCTCGAAGGCGCGTGACCCGCAGCGTGACGCCCTCGACCGTCCCGACAGTTGCCGTGGGACCGACACCTACAGTCACCCTGTCACCCAGGCCGTACTGATCTTCCGCGAGGATCAGTGCTCCTGACAGAAAGTCTTTCACGAGGGTTTGGGCGCCGAACCCGAGGGCCGCGCCGACAACGGTCGCCGTAGCGACGAAAGGCAGCAAGCTGATGTTGAACTCGCCAAGTACCGTGAGGATCGCAACCAACCAGATTGTCGCCCGGATGATCTGAGCGAAAGCTCCAGCGAGGGTCTTGACCCGCGCTTCGCCCCGTGTAGACGTGTCCGTGAGCGGCGAAACCACCCGGAGCGCGCTCACGGCGCGAGGCGCCAACCTATTGACCACTTTTGTGAGCACGAAGGCAGCGATAAGTATGACGGCGATCCGCAGCGGAGCGCCCAGATAGATCTGCGCCGTGTGGGCGGTCGACGAACTGACACCGAGGTCGATGAGAAGTTGGTGGATAGCGCCACGGTCCGTTGTGGCGGAACCGGACGCTACGGCAGAGCTGACGAGATTCACACCAGTGGACCGTCAAAGCACATGACTTGTATTATAATACGTCGCTGAGACAGGACCCGGCTGGCGAAGGACGTTCAGGACGACTATCCTTGTAATTCAGCCAGATGGCTGCGTCTTTGACGCGCGTCGATCTCGCCCGGGACTACCGGCGATAGCGCAGCCGGGACCGAGGAGGCGATGAGTGAAGCGAACCTACCAACCGAACAACCGCAGACGGGCGAAGAGGCACGGCTTCCGACACAGGATGGCCACGAGAGCAGGTCGCGCCATATTGAAGGCTCGGCGCCTCAAGGGTCGCACTCACCTGTCAGCCTGATCTGGCGGGTTGAGCACCGTCGCACCTTCGAGAGCCTCCGCAGAGCTCGACGTCATCGAAATGGCCCTCTCAGTATTTCGTGGATTCCCGGTAACCCCGCAGAACCGCCACGAGTTGCATACTCAATTGGACGTAAGGTCGGGCCAGCTGTCACGCGCAACCTCATTCGGCGGAGGCTGAGGATGTTGGCTCGCCAAGTCGCCTCGGACCTCAGACCGGGCTGTTACCTGGTCGGCGTAGGTCCTTCGGCTACGAAGCTCTCCTACAACGACCTCGAGGTGCTCTGGCACCAGCTCACAAGACCTTTCCGACAATCATGATTGCCAGCGACGACAACCCGACATCCATTTCGACTACACGGGTGCCGCACGGCGTCTCAGGAGTTGCCGGTCGCGGGTTCGTGGGACTCATCCGTGCCTACCAGCTGGTCAGGGTAGGGCGGGTATCACCTTGCCGGTTCACACCCACCTGCTCTCAGTACACCGCGCAAGCCATCGAACGCTACGGTCCCGTCCACGGTGTAGCCCTGGGCCTACGGCGCCTCGCCCGCTGCCGACCGCTGGGTCCGAGCGGCTACGACCCTATCCCGGAATGAGGATCTACTTATGACAACCCTGGTGAGCTTGGCCCAAGCCGCCACGACCACCACGACAGTGGCAGCGAAAAGCGCTTCGAGCGGAGGGTTGCTCGCTCCCATCGCCAAGCCCTTGGCGGAAGTGCTCGCTGCGATCTACTCCGTCGTGCCCAACTACGGCGTCGCGATAATCGGCCTGGGCATCGCATGGATGCTCCTGATATCGCCTCTGACCTTGAAAAGTACAAGGTCCATGTTGGCGATGCAGAAGCTGCAGCCTCAGCTCAAGAGGCTGCAGGAGCAGCACAAAGGTGACCGTCAAGCCTTTGCGCAGGCACAGATGGAGCTTTTTCGTGAGCACAAGGTCAGCCCCTTCGGGTCCTGCCTGCCGATGCTGCTCCCGATGCCCGTCTTCTTCGCGCTATTCGAGGTTATCGACGGCCTTAGCCAAACTACGAAGGTCGTCGTCAACGGTGTAACGACGGTTGTAGCTACGCCAAGGTTCCTCAATTCCGGAACGAAGATGTACAAGGCGATCCAACACGCTGGCGGCCACATCAACGCGTTCGGAATGAACCTCGCACAAGGAGCGCTCACCCACCACTCAAGCATCTTCGCTGCCGCGCCGTACTGGATCCTGCTTTTGGCGTTGGCTGCGACTTCATACATTCAGTCAGCGATGATGATGAGCCGCAACCAGGCATCGCAGGCCAACCCTCAGATGAAGATGATGAAGTACCTGGCCCCGTTGTTTGCGCTCATCTCCGTTCGCTTCCCGGCTGGGGTCGTGCTGTACTACACAGTCTCCAACCTTGCCCGGATCGGCCAACAGGACCTCATGTACCGTTTCGACCCAAAGGTGAAGCAGCTCGTCGTACGCGAGGTACAAGAGGTCGAGGAGATCACTCGGAGCATCGACGAGAAAGAAGCAAGCAAACCCGGCTACACTCCGCCGAAGGCCCAACGCCCCGACCGGTCCCCCATCCCTCCGACCCCGACGAAGAGGAGTCGGTTCCGGGATCTGCTTGCTGCCGCCGCAGAGCAACAAGGCAACAAGGCCCCAAGTCCACCGAAGGCGAAGAATTCTCCCGGTGCTACACCAAAGCCCACGCCGTCATCGAAGGCTGAGCCGCGCAAGCAACCAAACGGATCGGCCAAGGCCCGGCCCAGTGTGCCGCAGGGTCCGAAAGCTGTTCCGACACCCAACGGGGGATCGCCCAACGGCGGATCCCCGAACGGGGGATCGCCCAACAAGGCTCGGCAGCCTGGCTCCAAACCTCCGTTAGAGAACGGAACGAAATCGAAGCGCGCAACGGGCAGCCCTAACGGGACGCCTAGACGAGCCACTCCGAAGCCGCCACCTCGTTTACCTGAGGCCAGGCAGACACAGGACGAGCCGTCCCCGACCGAACCGGGGAAGGAATAGCAGTGGAGTGGGTCGAGACCGTAGGACGGTCAATTCAAGAAGCGAAAGAAGCAGCTCTAGATGAGCTTGGCGTGGATGCCACGGATGCGGAGTTCGAGATAGTCGCCGACGCTCAAGTTGGCCTCTTCGGGCGAGTGCGAAGTGAGGCAAGGGTTCGAGCACGCGTCAAACCACGGACACCCCGGGCCAAGGAAGACCGTCGGGATCGTAAGCGCCGGGCGTCCGCCAAGTCAGGGGGGGAACCCCCGCAGGCCTCCGACCCGATCCAGTCCACCGACGTGCCCGACAGTGTAGAGAGTCGTCAATCCAACCCCTTGGGCCTCGACGACAATGCGGTCAGGCGTCGCCGAGCAGGAAGTAACCCGTCCGATAAGATCGGCACCTCGCGTGCCAAGCGAGTCTCTCCAGACTCGTCCCGCAACGTTGCGCCCGGAATTGAATCCGGAAGCAACACCTCCGACAGCGAACCTGATGTCGATGGTGACCCGCTCAGCTACTCGACCGTCGATGCTGTCGAAGGCGATTCAACGAAAGGAAGCGAATTGGAAGTGGACCTGGAGCGCCAAAGCGAAGTGGCCATGCAGTTCGTCGAGGGCCTGCTCAACGAATTTGGCGTCCGAGCGACAGTTTCTGCGATCCGACCCGACGAAGACACCGTCGAGCTGCAGGTAAATGGGGAGGACCTTGGCATCCTGATCGGTCCGAAAGGGCTGACGCTCCTAGCGATCCAGACTCTGACGAGGACCGCCGTCTTCAACCAGACTGGCGGGTCCAATGGCCACATCAACGTGGATGTCGGCGGATATCGCAGCAAACGCTCAGACGCCCTTGTACGGTTCGCCCAGCAGGTTGCCGGCCAGGTCCGCGAATCGGGCAAGCGAGCGCCCCTGGAGCCGATGCCGTCGCCGGACAGGAAGGTCCTTCACGACGCGATCGCCGAAATCGACGGTGTCCACACAATCTCCGAAGGCGAGGAGCCCAACCGGAGGGTAGTCGTTCTCCCCGACTGAGTCGCATCGGTGAGCCAACCCGCTTCCTACAACTCGCCAGTCTTCAGCCTCGAGCAGCTCGCCAGCCTGACGGCGGTGCTCGAAGGAGCGAAACAGCGTGGCTTCCTCGGACCCGGACCGGTGGGCAACCACATCGAGCACGCGCTGCCAATACTGACGTTGGTGGCGGAGGACTCCCGCGAAGCGCTCGACCTAGGGAGCGGAGGAGGCGTTCCTGGACTGGTTCTCGCACTTGCTCGACCCGGAATCCATTGGACTCTCTTGGACGGGAGCGTCACAAGATCGAGGTTCCTCCAGAACGCCGTACAGGATCTGGATCTGTCCCGCCGAGTGAAAGTCACGGCGCTTCGCGCCGAGGAGGCAGCTCGATCCGCGCTCAGAGGATCGTTCGACACGGTCACAGCGCGTAGCTTTGGAGCACCGGCCGTCACGGCCGAGTGTGGGTCTCCGTTCCTCGCGAAGGGAGGACGCCTGATCGTCGCTGAGCCCCCCGAGGGCGCCCCATCGAGGTGGCCACCAAAAGGTCTCGAACAACTCGGCATGGTCCCCGGCGTCCGGGTCACTTCTCCATCCACCTTTCAGGTTCTCGAACAGGTAGTCCCGTGTGCAGACCGGTATCCACGGCGCACGGGGATACCGGCAAAACGACCTCTCTTCTAGGACTGTGCCAGCAGTCGCCGTCCCGTACGACCGGGCGATTGTTTCACGTGAAACAACGCCGCATTCGAACGCGCCAACCACTGTCTGCGGGTATCGAGCTTCCTATTCCAGCAAATGACCACCTAGCACTTGTTGGTAGCGGTAGTCCACGCAGTTGGTAGCGGTCTTGTGGTGACGGGGCAGCACCTGGTTTTGTCCAATCCTCTGCTGGTGATGGTGACTCGTCGGACGTCACCTATTCCGCGAGGAGGAAGGTTGATCTCATCGCCCATTTAATTGATGATCGCGTGCAACTCGTCCAGGCGTTGCCATGTCTCTTCGAGCAGATAGCCCCATACTCGTTCACGAGGCAGTTTCACCCTGGTGGGCACCACAGGGGTTCGGTAATGATCGGCCATCTGCCGGAAGAACTCCCACTTTCGTCGCCAGCCAGGAGCTTTCAGTGACCTCCGAGTTATCGTCATCTCCGCGTCGCTGGCTGAGGCACGGATGTAGCGGAGGGAACCGATGGCGGACTCATAACCACTTAGCGCGGATTTACGGCATGTGTGCTAAGAGGTAAGTACCTCCTGTCGAGGTGTCGGCCTCTCGCCCACCAGCTAAGACGGCGATCTTCGCTCCTGCGAACCCGGCAACCGTTTGGTCTTGGCTGAGATAGCTCCGCGGATTTATGACCTTGTACGACGCGAAGCAGCGCGGCGCCACCCCACCCCGAACCGGAACTTTCAGGCAACACCGAGCGCAATGTTGGCTGGCTCCCGGCGCGAGTACCACACCGCACAGCCTGCGACATCTGGGGGTCTGAATAATCGGCTCCTCGCTAGATCGTGTGGATTTCGGGTAGCGGCAGCTTTCCGGCGATGAGGTAGATGATGGTGATCATCTTGGCCTTGGAACGGTAGCCACGAGCCCGTCGTTTGGCCGCCTGAACGAGCGAGTTGGTGGCCTCCAAGAGCCCGTTGGTCAACCGGCTCTGCTGCCAGGCGATGATGCCGTCCCAGTGGGCCTCGACGGTGGCGACGAAGGCCTTGATTGGGTCGAGCCGTGAGCGCTTCGCTCCGTAGCACCACCGCTTGAGGTAGGCCTCTGCTTCCTCGGGATCGGACTTGTTGTAGAACTCGTTGAAGTCGTCGCGCCAACGGGCGGCGCGTGCGGTTTTCAGCTGCATGGAGGGGCGGGTGAGCCAGGTGAGCTTGTCGCGTTGTTTGACGGTGAGGTTGGCTTCGTTCTTCAGCCAGACATAGCGGGACCGCTTGAGCTCGGGACGGGTCTTGGACTCGGCGCGCCGTACTTGGTCGACCGCCTCGTTGGCCTTGGCCACTACGTGAAATCGGTCGAAGGTGATCCGGGGAGAGTGGAGCTCTGCGGCTGCATCGTCTCCCTCGCTTGGAGTGCGCTTCGAGTTGACCGTGCTCTCGAGCGCAGCGGCGTTCAGCTCACCTGTGTCGAAGGGGGTATCGGCCTTGGGGGCCGCTTCGTCTTCGGCGTGCTCGGCCAGGTAGGAGCCGATGCCAGCGATGAAGGCCGCGCTCATGTCGCAAGTCACCTCTTCTACCTGGGTCTTTGGCTCCCCGCCGCGGGCCGCCAGGTCCTCGGCGAAGGCCTTGAGCGTCTCCGCGTCCTTGCCCGGGGTAGCGAACATCACCCTGCGGGCGTCGAGGTCCATGAACAGTGACACGTAGTCCTGGCCCCGCCGGGCCGAGGTCTCGTCACAGCCAACCTTGGTGACCGAAGAGAAGTCCAGGCCGGCCCGGGCGGTGTGCCCGTGGTGCTCGATCACCCGCCAGATACGGGTGTCGTGCTCACGGGCCATCGCAGCGAGAGGGGCGATCGGCATCTGCTTGGCGAAGGTCAGCATCGCTACCTCCATGAGCAGCGTGAACCCGCTGCCCGGTCGGGCCCAGGGGACCGCGACTAGGTGGATGCCGTGCTCGGCACAGTTCACTCTCGGCACCCGAGCGCTGAGGAACGCTTGATGTTCGAAGAAGTCCAGATGCCGCCAGCGCTTCTCTGTCGTGTCGTGCACCGGGCAGGCCGGTTCGCCACAACCTTGGTGCGCACAGGCGAAGCGAGAACCGCGAGGGAAGTCGAGTCCGATCTCGAGCACACCGAGCAGTTTGTTGAACTCCACCGATGTCACCTGCCACGGTGGCGCAAGCCCCAGGGCCGCACCGAACATCTTGAACAGGTCCGAATCGTCCACCGGCTCCATCTCCTCGTCGACTTCCGACTGCCGGCGGCAACCCGACCTGTAGGGAAGAAGCGAGCACGACATCGCAGTAGCCGCAGGCTCTGGACGCAACCGATGCGTCGCACTCACCTTCGCCGCTCTAGCCACGAGCGAATCCATAGACGTCACGGGCCTTTCGAGTCTGCTCACAGAGACGCCCCTGGGTCCACTCTGTACTCTTCTCCCCCTCGCGCTACAAGCCGGATCGGGTGAAGGGATTGACAACATCGCTTGCGATCGCGACAGTCA
>JAJZDJ010000012.1:0-4809 GCA_021828685.1 Actinomycetes bacterium
GGGCCGCGCCGTGATCGGATACACCTCACCGTCGGGGGCTGAGGCCACCACCACGAACAGGTGTCGTCCGGCCGATGTGAGGCCGAGGACGACGTAGGTACCTGCTCGGCTTCGCAGGTGGAGAGAGCCTCGGTCGAGAACCACGTCATCGACCTCTTCCTCCGTGACTCCGTGACGAGCAACGTGAGCGGTGTTCCAGTCGTCCCAGCGAACGTCGGTCCACACCTGCCTACTGTAACACAATTGTGTTGCAAAGGATCGTTCCCAGTGACCGGTCGGCTACCGGGGCGGTGGTCCCGTGCTGATGGGCCCGGGGGATCGTCGCAGCGTCGGGGCCTAACTGGGTTGCGTCGTTCGTCGCCTGTGGGCACCTTTGGGGGGTGAACGCTGATACCCGAGTCGCGATCCCCGGGCGTCCTGGCGGCGAGCTCGAAGACGGCCGACCCGAGCAGGTCCACTGGGCTCGTTTCGGCGCGACTCACGAGCCACCGCTCCAAGGCGGCCGCAGGATCTTCCGCCACCTGCTCGGCCAGCACCCGAGCGTGAAGGCTTGACGACAGCTCGGCCAGGTCGGGGCTCACGTCCCGCAGCTCGTCGGTGGCCGTGCCGACCAGGGCGGGTTCCGAGCCCTCTGGAGAATCGCAACCCGACATAGGACGCGCCCGGGCGGCCAGCGTGCCAGCGGGTCCGGGTGTCGGGTCCGGCGACGAACATCCTGCTGCCGTCCTAGATGAGGTCCATGCAGCCGTCCGGGAGGATCCTCGTGGCGACCGACGACGGCAGACGGTCGCCGCCACCACAACGTCACGCCACGCACGACCGAGGAGCGCTCTCGGTAGCGCATCCCTCGATCGTGGCCGCTGTAGAGCGGACAGGAACCGCCCGCTCGGAGATCCGTCAGCGGGAACGGCGGCCAGCCGGCCACGTACCGCGGCCGGTCAGGCGAGGCGGAGCCGATCGCTGACTGCGACGATTGGGCGCGTCGATGAGGGCGACCCGGTCCGGGCCGTGCTCGGATGAGAAGGTGGCATGGCGCAGATGGGTGCCGGGCCAGACTCACAGGTTGCCGCTGTCGTCGATTACCTGAGCGCCGGTGCTGCTCGGTCTGGACGGTGCCAAGAGGTCCGAGAGCCGGGGCAACACCGGCGACCTTGGGGCCAGCGAGGACGTCACTTCCCGGCCGATCTGCTCGGCCAAGACCGACACCCAACAGACGATCACCTACGACCCCGAAGGCCTACCCGAGGTGGCCAACCCGTTGCTCCTCGCCGCCCTCTGCACCGGCGCCGACCCCGCACAGCTCGCCGAGGCCATCAGCGACCGAGGTGCGAGCACCCTCAAGACAATGGTCACCGAGGCGGTCAACGAGCACCTCCGCCCCCACCGCCGGCGCCGTCGCGAGCTGGCCGCAGTCCCGGCTACCTCGACGAGGAGCTTTCCAGGGGAAACGCTCACGCCAACGAGGTCGCAGACCAGACCATCGAGAGGGTCCGCGAAGTCATGGGGATGGCGTACCAAAATGATCGGTTGGGGCTCCACAACTGCGACCCGCCGCCAGTCCTCGACCAGCATATCCTCCACCAGGAGGCTGCCATCAACGATGGATGCGTAGAGGGCAGCTTCTGCGAGCGCCCCGAGCTGATGATCGATCAGGAAGGCAGCCTCGGCGATAACCAGCGCCGTGGTGACCAATGGGCCCGCATCCTCCTCCAGCACGGTGCGGCAACCGGCATGGTCAGGGTCCTGGCGATCAGCGGTGGCGAGAAGAGGGCCGGTGTCGACGATCAGCACTCAATCGCGCCCGAAGCCCTTGTCGAGGAGCTCATCGGCTTCGGCTGCGCCCCTCCCACTGCTGGAGGCACCGACCCCGGCGAACGCTAGGTAGCGCCTGCGGAGGGGGCGAGGGGGGGGTTCCTCTGCCACCAGGCTGAGCCGAGCGGCCAACGGGATGGCCTGGTCGGTGACACGCTCGGCCTCCTCCAGACTTAGCTCTCGGTCGTGCACGGTTCGCCGCCGCGCGTTGCCCAGCTCTTCGAGGTATCGGATGTCGACGGGGCGGAGGGCGCCCTCCTCGCTAAGCCGAGCCAGGACCGTGTCCATGTCCAGCCCGTGCCAGCCCCGCCGGGTCGCCGCCACCCGGAGGAGCATATCGACGTGGTGCCACGCCTTGGCGACCTGCTCGTCGCACTCGAAGCGCTGGCTAGCCGCTTGCCGGCTGACTCCGAGGGCACGGCCGATGTCCGCCCAGCTGTGGCCGTCGAGGCGAGCTGCCACCACGGCCTCCCGGAGCCGATTTCGCGCGTCTCCTTCGAGCGCCGCCTGCGCCTCAGCGACCGCTTGGAGCCTGAATGAGTCGAGCATGATGCATGCTTACCATGCGCCGTGACAAGGCGTCCTTGACGTTCGAGCCGACGACGGCAGCACTTCGCAGTATGTCGCGTAGCCCGATCGGCTTACGGGAGTGCGATACGAGGTCGTACGCAATGAGTAGTTACGTGATTGGAGGACCAGCAATGGTGACGTCCGGTGCTCCCCAGCAGGCCCACCTTGGCATCATGGTCGAGGACGTGGCCGCCGCAGCTCCGCGAGTCCTCGCCCTCGGAGCAACCCCTGTGGGCGCAGATGCGTCTACGCCGACCCTGCCGGCCATCCCTTCTGCCTGATCCGTCGACCCGAGTGGGCGGAGCCGATCCCGCCCGACTGACAATCCATGGGACACGCACGAATGTTCGGCCACGGCTACCCGGCCGGCCGACGTGCGGAGGGTTCGCCTTACGTGCGTCGCGCGAGATCTGCAGTGGCGAACTGGGGGCCCGCGGGCCGGCTTGAGCACTCGCTTTCACACGGAGGCGACACCGTACCGGAGTGGTCGAGATGGGCGCGTCCGTTACGAAGGAACAGCCAGGTGAGCGATGGCGCGTCGGCTCGAGGAGAGCGCTATTGGAGCACACGAGCACGTACGGTCAGGACTCCAAATAGCGCAGGACGGCTAGGACCCGTCGGTGGTCAGAGTCCGAGGGCGCCAGACCGAGCTTGGTGAAAATGTTGGCGATGTTCTTCTCGACCGCCCGCTCGGAGATCACGAGGGTGCCGGCTATGGCGCCGTTCGTCCTGCCTTCCGCCATGAGGGAGAGGACATCGTGCTCTCTGGGGGTGAGAGCGTCGAGGTCGTCGGTGCGTCGTGCGGCCCGGAGGAGCTGCGTGACGACCTCGGGGTCGAGGGCGGTGCCGCCGGATGCCACGCGTGTCAGGGCGTCGACGAACTCGCCGACATTACCGACGCGGTCCTTCAGCAGATATCCGATGCCGGCCGCGCCGCGTCTTGATAATGCTCCGAGCAGCTCGGCGGCGTGGCGGGTCTCGACGTACTGGGAGAAGACCAGCACACCGATGTTGGGGTGGTCGCGCCGAATGGCGATCGCCGCCCGGATGCCCTCGTCGCTGTAGCTGGGCGGCATTCGCACGTCCACAACGGCAACGTCCGGCTCGTAGTCGTCCACGGCCGCTCGTAGATCCTCGGCATCGTCGACGGCCGCCACCGTCTCGTGTCCCCGGTCGGCCAGGATCTCGATCAGCCCGGCGCGGATGACGGCGGAATCCTCGGCGATGACGATCCGCATTCGTGGCTCCTCTTCTCTCGGTCAGACCTGGGATGGCAGTTCGACGGTGACCGTGGTGGGGCCACCGGCAGGACTCTCGACGTGCAGCATGCCATCGACGGCCCTGACCCGATCTGCTAGGCCGGCCAATCCACCGCCAGGCTCAAGCCGCGCGCCGCCCGCGCCGTCGTCGCTGACCCGCATTACCACGCGGCCGGGCTGATGGAGCACCTCCAACTTGGCGCGCCTGGCGCGGCTGTGCTTGGGGACGTTGGTGAGCAGCTCCGCGGCGCAGAAGTAGGCGATCGTCTCGACGGCAGGCGACGGGCGCTCGGGCAGGTCGACGCTCACTTCGACCGGCAGCTCGCTTCGTGCCGCGAGTCCGGCGAGAGCGGCGCCGAGGCCTTCGCCCAGGGCCGCGGGGTGGATGCCCCGGGCCAAGTCGCGCAGTTCAGTGATCGCTTCCATCGCTCCGCGGTGGGCGGCGTCGACGAGCTCCAAGGCTCGAGCCACGTCGGCGCCCCCGGACCCGTCGGCCGAGATGCTGAGATGGTCCCGAGCGAGCCCTAGCTTCATGACGACCGCCACCATCTGGGCTTGGGCTCCGTCGTGCAAGTCCTGCTCGATGCGGCGCAGCCGGGCCGCCGCGTCGTCCAGCACGACGGTCCGGGATCGTTGCAGCTCGCGCACCCGCTCGACGTTCTTCGGGGCGTCCCGGAGCAGGTTCCAGCGAGGCACCAGGTAGGCGAGTGAGCCGTTGAGTCCAGCCGCCAGGAAGAACACCACCCCCCACCACTGGCCGAACGCCAGGAGCACCACCGCCGCGATCAACGAAGCAGACCGCCGCGACCCATCGTGTGATCGCCACGCCCTTCAAATGACGCGCTCCGAACGCCAGGAAGATGCCCCTGCCGGGCGCTGGAGCCACCCTTCCCATTAAACTAGGCCGATACCTTGGTGTCGTTCGGGGCATTCCAGCGAGGGACCAGGTAGGCGAGTGAGCCGTTGAGTCCAGCCGCCAGGAAGAACACCACCCCCCACCACTGGCCGAACGCCAGGAGCACCACCGCCGCGATCACGAAACAGACCGCCGCGACCCATCGTGTGATCGCCACGCCCTTCAAATGACGCGCTCCGAACGCCAGGAAGATGCCCCTGCCGGGCGCTGGAGCCACCCTTCCCATTAAACTAGGCCGATACCTTGGTGTCG
>JAJZDJ010000012.1:4909-36126 GCA_021828685.1 Actinomycetes bacterium
CAGACCGCCGCGACCCATCGTGTGATCGCCACGCCCTTCAAATGACGCGCTCCGAACGCCAGGAAGATGCCCCTGCCGGGCGCTGGAGCCACCCTTCCCATTAAACTAGGCCGATACCTTGGTGTCGTTCGGGGCATTCCAGCGAGGGACCAGGTAGGCGAGTGAGCCGTTGAGTCCAGCCGCCAGGAAGAACACCACCCCCCACCACTGGCCGAACGCCAGGAGCACCACCGCCGCGATCACGAAACAGACCGCCGCGACCCATCGTGTGATCGCCACGCCCTTCAAATGACGCGCTCCGAACGCCAGGAAGATGCCCCTGCCGGGCGCTGGAGCCACTCCGCTTGATTGCTGATGCTTAGTCTGGTTGTACATAGCGTTGCCTCCGTTGATCCTCAATGCCGACCATTGTGGTCGCTCATCTCTCCTATCTTCGCCCTGTACGAACCAGCGATCCACCGTGCGGCCACCCGAATTTACGGTACGGGTAACACGGTCCATTGAGCCGAGCGAGCCGGTCCGCAGCCGGTTGCCGCTCGTGGAGGCAGGCGTAGTGGCGCCAACTCCCGCCCATCTCACAAGAAGCGCATCTCGGACGCTCCCTCCGCTTACCTGCTCGGCGAGAAACGCGGGCGCGGCGCAGCCGGAGCTCGATCCTGCACCGCCCTCGATCCCACCGTGGTGGCCAATCTCCTAGCTAGGAGGAGCCACCCGAGCGGATCCCCTCACCAGACTGACCGAACGGGAGCGATCCGTGCTAGCGCTCATGGCCGAGGGCCTCTCCAACACCGCCATCGCTGCCCGACTGTCTAACCGAGAGGACTACCTCATGCCTACCGTCAAACGTGTCACCGAAATCAACGCCCCCGCGAGCACCGTCTGGAAGATCTTGGCCGACACGGCTGCCTATCCACAGTGGAACCCGTTCATGACCCGCTTCGACGGCACCTTCCAACCCGGAGCGAAGCTCACCGTCACCATCGAGCCCCCGGGCAGCAAGCCGCAAACATTCAAGCCCACCGTGACCGAGGTCGAGTCAGGACGCCATGTCTCCTGGTGACGCAGGCGGTCAACGCGGTCAGCAGACAGGCGTGGACCGAGCGACTCCCGGGCCGGGCGCCCCGGCTCAGACAACCAACGGCTTGCGTGACGGCATCGCGACGGTGGCCATCGAACAGGCGTACGTACCACAAGGGGATGGCTGACCGGGCACCGTCATTGATCCAGCGCAGCGGTTACGTCCGAGAGCTTCTGCACGAGGCGCATGGTGCCCGGGATGGCTTTGAACCCGTGATGCTCGTAGAAGCGGGCGGCACCGTCGTCGATGGCGTCGACCACCACGAAGCGGGCAGCGACCACCTTGGTCGCCTCCACTACCCGCCCCAGCGCCTCAGCCAGAATGACGGCCCCGAGGCCCTGGCCTTGTAGGCGCCGGTCAAGGGCCAAGCGGGCCAACAGGGCGGCCGGGATGCGCTCCGGGCTTCCGCGACTGAGGGCCCGGGGGAGTTGGTCCTTGACGAGCACGTGGGCGGCGAGGCTGTAGTAGGCCACGACCACCCCGTCGCCGCGGTGCCATACGAAAGTGCGGGCTACCCGCCTGGCCTCGGCGCCCCGGGCGTGCTGGGCCAGCCAAGAGTCGATGGAGGCCTGGCCGCTGGCGAAGACGGTGAGGTCGTGGTGGTCCCCGAGGGCCTCGCTGACCAGTGCCATCCGAGCTAGCGCCCGGTGACCTCCGCCACCCGCCTGGCGGCCGCCGCCAAGGCGGGATTAGGCCGGGGAGGCTCGTCGAGGGCTTCGAGCAGCTGATCGAAGAACTCGGGAGCCACCAAGGTCGCGTTCCCCTCGGCGAGGACCTGCTCGGCGCGGGCAGCGACGGCCTCTCGGACGAAGTCGCTCGTCGTCATCTGGCACAAGGCGGACGCCTGCTCGACTTCCCGACGCTGCTCTGGGCGTAGACGTACCTCGATGCGCTCACTCGCCGCTCTAGCCATAGGACTCCTCCAACTCATGTGGCCGTACCAGTGTACGGTCACATTGTAGCCCGGGCGACAGCAAATCGGTGCCCGCAACAGGATCGTCCGGCGCAACCTCCCTCGTGACGGCCCACGATTCAGCGGTGACGGGAGGTCCGAAACCGATCCGGGCACTGTCCCCTGACCCGGTGGCACTCGTGGCGGTGCTGCCGGACGTTCCGCGCTGGCTGTATGCCCGCAGCCTCCTGCTCGCTGGAGCCGCAAGGGTTCGGGTCAGCTCTGACGGCGTCGCAGCACTGATTCTCAATCCGGTCACGATGGTGCTTGTGGGCCGCCCTGGCCGCGATCTGCTCGAGGGAACCGTTGCCGAGTGGCCGCCCGGGCCGAGTCTGCTCGTCCAGGAGGACGCCTTGACGGCCGTGCGTGCCGCTTGCCTGGCTGGATCGCCCGACCGTTGTTGTGCACGCCCCGCCCCGAACGTACCTGCCGCAGCCTGCACCAGCACCCGGCGTCGTGGTGTCCGCGCCGCTCGATCTGACTTTGCTATCCGGGCTGCCAGATGACGTCCGCGCCGACGCAGCGGACGCCCCGGCCGCTGCGGTGCGCCTCGTGGAGGGAGGGCCGGCCGTGTCGCGCCGGAGCCCAGAGGTGCTGACACCCCCGGCAGGTGTCCGGCAGCGCTGTTCCCAACTGGCCAGCGAGACGGGCTCCTCAGGCCGAAAACCAAAGCCCCCGTTGTGTCGGCGACACCGTCTATCCGGCCGGCGGCGTGCCCCCTGGGAACCGCGGAGCCTTACTCAGATGTCGACGCTGGCAGCCTCGGGATCCACCGTGTCAGGCCCCGGAAGCCTTTCGAAGAGGGCCGGCGGCTCGCTCCACGGAATCTGGGGACCGCCTGCTTCGGCGTTTCTGATCGCCGTCCAAACCGCCTGCGGCGTCGACGGCATCGGTATGTGGCGGACCCCGAGATGCGACACCGCGTCCACCACCGCGTTGTGCACCGCCGGCATCGCTCCGATCGTCCCCGACTCGCCGATCCCCTTCGCGCCAAGCGGATTCCGATGTGTCGGGGTCACCGTGTTCGATGTCTCGAAGCTCGGGAACTCGGCAGCGCTCGGGATCGCGTAGTCGGCCAGGTTCGACGTGAGGGGGTTACCCTCGTGGTCGAAGACGACCTGCTCCCACAATGCTTGCGCCATCCCCTGAGCGATCCCCCCGTGCTGCTGGCCCCTGACCAGCAGCGGGTTGACGATCCGACCGCAGTCGTCGACGGCGATGTGCCGCACCGGCCGGACCGCCCCGGTCTCGACATCGACCTCCACGACCGAGACGTGCGCCCCGAACGGGAAGGTTGGGCCCTCTACTTTGAAGTCGACGGCCGCCGCTAGACCCGACGGCGCCGAAGACGCCAACTCCGACCAGCCGAGGGTGCGCGCCGGCACGCCTGCGACGCCGAGGCGGCCGCCATCATGCACGACGATGTCGTCGACACTGGCTTCGAGTTCGACGGCCGCAGCCTCCTTCGCCTGGCGCAGCACTTCCTCCGTAGCCGCCAGCACGGCGCTACCGCCGACCTGAAGTGACCGCGAACCTCCGGTACCTCCACCACGGGGCACGAGCGCCGTGTCGGACTGCACGAAGCGAATGTCGTCGATCGGTATGCCGAGGAGATCCGAGACGATCATTGCGAAAGAGGTGGCGTGACCCTGGCCGTGTGCCGAGGTACCGACGGAGATCGTCGCGGTCCCATCAGCGTGCACTTGCAGCGCTCCGTACTCCTCCCCACCCCCCCCGGCGGTGATTTCGACGTACACGGAAACCCCGATCCCGAGCTGCCAGCGTTCCCCCGCCGCTCGGCGACGGGACTGCTCGGCGCGCAGGACCTCGTAGCCGGCGATCCGGAGCGCCTCGTCGAGTGCCTTAGCGTAGTCGCCATTGTCATAAGAGGTGCCCATGACGGTGGTGTAGTCGTTATCGAATGCCGGGAGCAGATTACGACGACGCAGCTCGACCGGGTCGATGCCCATTTCGTCAGCTGCGATGTCCATTATCCGCTCGAGCAGCTCGGCGGCTTCGGGGCGGCCGGCTCCTCTGAACGCCCCCATCGGCGTCGTGTTGGTTACGACCGTCGCAACGTCGTAGCGAATCTCAGGGATCGCGTAGACGCCCTGCGCCATGTTGCGGGTCGGGCCGAGCGCAAGTGCACCGCCGAATCCTGCGTAAGCTCCTGCGTCGCCGAGCACTCGCAGCCTCATGCCGGTGATGCGCGCGTCGCCGTCGAATCCGACTTCCACCCACTGCAGCTGGCCACGCCCGTGCGGCATGCCGACCATGTTCTCGGAGCGTCCAGCGACCCAGCGCAGCGGCCTGTCGAGCAGGCGTGCCGCTGCGATCACCGCCGCGTGCTCAGCGCCGATTCCTGCTTTGGCTCCGAAGCCGCCGCCGACATGGGGGGTGATGACTCTTAGCTCTCCCCGCTTGAACCCGAGGATGCGGGCGGCTTGGCGGGCAAAGCCATGCGGCATCTGCGTCGAGACGTAGACGGTCATCTTGATCCCGTCCCCGTTGTCGCCTGGAACTGCGGCGATAACGTCGCCCTCCATCGGAACCACCGCCACGCGCTGGTTCTCAAGCTTCGCCCTGACAACCGTGCGGGCGCCCGACAGCGGATCACCGACACCCGCCTTTCCGGCGACGACGTTGGTGCCGAGCTCCTCGAACTGCAGCGGCGCCCCATCCGCGCCGGCGGACTCCATATCGGCGGCCGCTTCCAGCGGATCGTAAGTCACGTCGACGGCCTCTGCGGCGTCGAGTGCTTGCGCGTCGGTCTCTGCCACCACCATCACGACAGGCTCGCCGACGAAGCGCACTTTGTCTGTGGCGAGCGGGGGACGCGCGACCGCCTCGTTTAACACCATGAACCCGTGAAAGGGGTCGACGCCGAGATCCGATGCCGCAAGCACAGAGATAACTCCTGGAAGGCCCACAGCGCCGCTCGCGTCGATCCGGCCTATCCGGGCGTGGGCAACCGGGGATCGGACGAAGGCCACGCAACCCATTCCGGCGACACGCAGGTTGGCTATGAAGGTGCCTCGCCCGCGGAGCAGGTCTGGGTCCTCCACTCGGCGGACTTCGTTTCCAAGGATCGATCCGGGCATCGCGTCAAGGTATCGGAGTTGACTGCCGCCGCGGTCCGCTCCATCCCCGAAGCGGGTCGCCCAGCGTCTGCCCGCTATGTCTCCCCGACCGAACCGATCAGGCGGCGCCGGAGAAGGTCCAGGGCTGAGATGGCTGCGATCTGGCGGATCTGCTCCCGGTCCCCGCCCCCATAGCGGCCGAGACGGATCAGGTGAGCCGACTCGCCTCCCATCGCTGCCGCGGACAGGCCAATCCAGACCGTTCCGACCGGCTGGCCGTCCTGGGACGCCGGACCGGCGACCCCGGTTAGCGACAGGCCGACCTCCGCCCCAAAGAGTTTCGCGACGCCAACCGCCATCTCTATCGCGGCTTCTTCGCTCACCACAGGCCCATCCGACACGCCGAGTAGCGCGTGCTTGGCCGACGAGGCATACACGACTGCGCCACCTCGAAACACGTCGCTCGCCCCGGGAACCGCGGTGAGGCGGCTTCCTACCAGTCCGCCGGTGAGCGATTCGGCCACGGAAAGGCCGAGATTGCGCTCCCGCATCAGCTCGATGACGGCGGCCTCCATGTTGACATCGTCGACGCCGAACACTGCGGGCCCGAGGACGGCACGCACCTCCCGCTCCTCGGCATCGATCAGCCGCTCGGCCTCGTCCGCGCTCGGCGCCTTGGCGGTGATGCGAACTTTCAGACCCTCGATGCCGCTGGCAAGGAACGCTATGGTCGGGGCCGGCCTTCCCGCGAGGCGAGCCTCGTCTAGGGCCGCCATACGCCCGGTGAGCACCTCGTCGAGAGCCGACTCGGCCATGCCCCAGGTCCGCAGGGTTCGGCTTCGGATGGCCGCGCTTTCCCCTGAGCGCTCGACGAGATCAGGTAGGACGGCTCTCGTGATCATCTCGCGCATCTCGTGAGGGACGCCCGGGACCGCGTATATGCTCCGGTCCCCCATCCGGCATATCAGCCCCGGCGCGGTGCCACGCTGCTGCTCGATGACGGTGGCCCCCCGGGGCACCTCGGCCTGGCGGAGATTGTTCGCCGTCATGACCCGACCCCTCGCTCCGAACATGGCTTCGATTCGCACGGCCACGTCGTCGTCGAGTTCGAGGGGAACGCCTAGGACGTCTGCAATCGCCTCGCGGGTTATGTCGTCCTTGGTGGGACCGAGTCCGCCGCAGCAGATGACCGCCTCGCTTCGCGCAAGAGCCGCGCGAAGGCATCCGACGATGCGCCCGAGATTGTCCCCGACCTTCGTCTGGTAGAACGAGTCGATGCCGCTCGCGGCGAGCTGCTCGCCTATCCAAGCGGAGTTCGTGTCCACAACCTGGCCGAGGAGAAGCTCCGTCCCAATCGCAAGGACTTCGACTCGGGTCACGGCGCGGGGATATCTCCGGTTGCGTCGCCGAGAGGGCCGCTGCGAGCTACCGGCACGTTGTGGCTGTCGAGCAGGTACTGCGCGCCGCTCAGCACGGCGAGACCGGCCGAGACCCACAGGACGTCTCTGCCTACCCACAGGTCGTGGCGTCCGAGGAGAGGTACGAGCACCAGGGTTACCGCGAGGTCCTGGGTGGCAGTCTTCAGCTTCGCTAGCGGTCGTGCTGGCACCGATACGCCGTGGCGGGCGACAAGGGAGCGGTAGACGCTGATGAGCAGCTCCCGCCCAGCGATAACAACTACCGGCGTAACCGGCACCAACCCGGCGGATACAAGCGCCGCGAGCGCACCGATGACGAGAACCTTGTCGGCGAGAGGGTCGAGGAACGCGCCCGAGTTGGTCGTGCCCTGCCTTCGAGCCACCCAACCGTCGAGGAAGTCGGTGCTCGCTATCGCGACCCACACGACTGCAGACCACCACGACACTCCCAGGTCGATGATCAGCACGAGGATCAGCGGAGTTGCGAGGATCCGCGCAACAGTGATGGCGTTGGCGGGGGTGGCGAGAGCCGATGATTCGAAGCGACCGTCCTTGCGAACGGCCATCAGCCGACCCACCCGGCCTGCAGGTCGGTCCCGACCGCGCCGGTCACGTGTACGTCGGCCCATGTGCCAGACGCTCTGTCGGCCGGCACGTTGATTATTCCGTCGATCTCAGGTGCTTCACGGTGGCTGCGGGCGATCCCCGGCGAGTCGACGAGCACCCGCATCTTCTCACCGACGAGCTCGAGGCGACGCCTGGCCGTGATCCGATCCTGAAGTTCCTGGCACTCTCCGAGGCGCTCGGCGACGACATGCTCCTCGACCTGGTCGGAAAGCTTCGCTGCGTAAGTGCCGTCCTCCTTCGAGTAGGCGAAGAACCCGGCCCAGTCCAGCTGAGCATCCTCGAGGAACTCCAAGAGGGCTTCGTGGTCCTCCTCGGTCTCCCCGGGATATCCGACGATAAAAGACGACCGCAGCGCCGCGTCAGGAAAGCGCTCCCTGATCCGCCCAATACGCTCCATGAAACGGTCCCCACTCCCGAAGCGGCGCATGCGGCGCAAGTGCGCACGCGAAACATGCTGCAAGGAGAGATCGAAGTACGCGCATCCGGCCTCGCCTATCACGTCTATAAGACCGTCAGTCAACTCGGAAGGGTACAGGTATAGAAGTCGCACGCGCGGGGCCCGCTCCCCAGCCGCACGCACAAGGCGCTCGATAGGCCGCTCGACCCGGCGCCGGTTCAACGATAGGTCGTCGTCGCGAACGTTGCCATCTCCAGCTCCCCGGCTCTGGTCACGTCCGTAGGAAGCGAGATCCTGAGCGACGAGCACAACCTCCTCGACGTGAAGCTGGTCGATCTCGTCGAGGATCGCAGCGAAAGGCCGGGAGCGCTGGCGGCCCCGAAACGACGGGATAGCGCAGAAACCGCAGCGTCGGTCGCAGCCCTCCGCCACCTTGACGTATGCCCACGGCGACTTCTGAGCGGGCCTCGGAAGGTTCAGCAAGTCGAACGACGGCCTCTTGGCCGACGTCGGCAACTCGACCTGTGACCAGCCAATGCCCAACGGCCCGGCAGCTGGCCGAAGCACCGGCTGGGCGACCGGCTCGCCGAAGCCGGCTACCACGTCTACTTCAGGGAACGCATCGGCAAGCTCCGCTCCGTAACGCTCAGCCATGCAGCCGGTGACAGCGAGGCGCGCCCCGCTCCGGCGCGTTTGAGCGAGATCGAGGATTACCTCGATAGACTCCTTGCGAGCCGCTTCTATAAAAGCGCACGTGTTGACGACGACCAAGTCGGCGTCGCCAGGGAGTTCGGCGGGTCTGTAGCCGTCCGCCTCGAGCAGACCGCTCAGCTTCTCGGAGTCAACTTGGTTCTTCGGGCACCCAAGTGTCTCCAGCCAGTATTTCATCGCCAGGCCAGCCTAGGCGACCCACCGGCTTTGAGCGTCAGAGCCGCCGGGACAGACAGTGTCCCTACTTCTTGACGCCGAGCATCCTGTTCATCTTCGTCGAGCACACCGGGCAGGTGCCCTGAGCGGCAAGCCGTCCGTTGGCCAGCGTGACTTCCTGACCCTCGAACTGGCGCTTCTCCTTGCACTTGACGCAGTAGCCCTCGTATGTAGCCATCGGTATAGCTCCTCCTTGCTCGGTTACGGACTCGATCAACCTAGCGTGCCGGCTAAGCCGCCACGGTGATACCAGCGAGATCCGCCGACAACGTTACGCAGTCACCAGGCACGCCGTGTTCATCCATGAGGCCTTCCGCCCGGTCCCGGACCTCCTCACATGTGTCCTCATGGCAGACGCCGATGAGCGTCGTACCGGCACCCGACCAGAACGACGTGATCGCTCCGGCCCTTCGCAGCCCCTCCAGAATCGACGGTGCCTCGGGGAACAGCGCCGAGCGGGCCGTCTGATGCAGCCGGTCATCGCCCGCAGCTGCTAAGAGCTGGCGGTGGTCCGCGAGGCCGGCGACGAGCAGGCCCATCCGGCCCAGGTTGAACACGGCGTCGTCGCGCCCGGTGAGCACGTCGAGCGCGCCACGGGCGTCGCGAGTGAGAAGGAGTTGGTCGGGTATCGCCGCAACGAAGCGAAGCGCGGGGTCGAGCGCGAGCCGTCGCCAGACCGGCTTGCCGTCCACGGTGGCGGCCGCGACCAGCCCGCCGAAGCACGAGGCGGCGGAGTTCTCCGGGTGGCCGTCGACCGCGACGCCCCACAGCAACGGATCGTCGGCGCCCGCGGCCGCTGCGGCCGCGACCGCGAGCGCCGCCGACGATCCGAGGCCGCGGCCGATCGGGATCTCGGAGTGCACCCGGATCCGCAGCCGGTCGGTACCCGTGACTTTCAAGGCTACCTGTGCCGCCAGATGGGTTTCGTCGTTCGGGAGATCCTCACCCTCTCCCGTTGTGATGACCTCCAGATGCTCCGCTGCGGTCACCTCGACGTCGACGTAGCGGTCCAGGGCCAGCGCCAGAACGTCGAATCCTGGGCCCAGGTTGGCGGACGACGCGGGGACACGGGCTCTCATATAGCGGCGAATGATAGAGCTATCCGCAGGACACGACGAACACCCCGCTCGGGCGCAGGTCGGCGGATCATTCTCCCTGTTCGGTGAGATTCTCCAACTCTTCGACGCTCATGAGCACCGACCTCGCCTTGGAACCTTCGGAGGGCCCGACTATCCCTCGCTGCTCGAGGAGGTCCATGAGCCTCCCGGCCCGGGCGAAACCGACCCGAAGCTTGCGTTGGAGCATCGAGGTGGATCCGAGCTGGGAGCGCACGACGAGGTCACGCGCAGCGTCTAGGAGGTCGTCTCCCTCCTCGCCGATCCCGAGCGCGCTCGCCGACGGACCGTCGTCTGAGCCTTCGACGCCGTCGACGTAACGGGGCTCGGATTGGCGCCGCCAGTGCGCGACGACCTTACGTACCTCGTCCTCGTCGACCCACGCCCCCTGAATCCTTCGAGCGACGCTCGACGACGCGGTCAGCAGCAGCATGTCGCCTTTGCCTATCAGTCGTTCGGCGCCGGGTTGGTCGAGTATGACCCGGCTGTCAGCAAGCGACGACACAGCGAAAGCGAGGCGCGACGGCACGTTCGCTTTGATCACCCCGGTGATCACGTCCACCGAAGGCCTCTGGGTCGCAATGACGAGGTGGATCCCTACAGCTCGCGCCATTTGGGCTATCCGGCAGATGGACTCCTCCACGTCTCGTGCGGCGACCATCATCAAGTCGTTCAGCTCGTCGACTACAACGAGGATAAAAGGGAGGCGTTCGTAGCGGGCGACCGGGTCGCCGCTGGCGTTGAGGCCTCCCGGCCCACCGGCTTGGAGGTCGCCCCTGTCGAAGGCGTCGTTGTAGCCGGTGATGTCCCGGACCCCTACCTCCGCCAGCAGGTCGTATCGTCGCTCCATCTCGTGGACCGCCCACGCCAAAGCGTTCGCTGCTTTTTTCGGGTTCGTCACGACGCCGGTCAGCAGGTGCGGCAGGTTGTTGTACTGGCCGAGCTCCACCCGTTTCGGGTCGACGAGGATGAGCCTGACCTGGTCGGGGGTCGCCCTCACCAGGATCGACGTGATGAGCGAGTTGATGCACGACGACTTCCCGGCGCCGGTGGCTCCGGCGATCAGGATGTGCGGCATCGTGGCAAGGTTCTCCAAGACGGGCCGGCCCGCGATGTCTCGACCCATCGCGACTTCCAAGGGATGAGTCGCCCGTTTCGCCTCGGCGGACGACAGTATGTCTCCGACCGCGACCAGCTGGCGCTGACGGTTCGGCACTTCCACTCCGATCGCGGACTTGCCGGGGATAGGCGCAAGTATCCGGACGTCGGCGGCCGCCATCGCGTAGGCGATGTCACGCTGGAGGTTCGTGACTTTTGCCACCTTCACGCCGGCTCCGAGCTCCAACTCGTAGCGGGTGACGGTCGGACCGACGGTCATGCCGACAAGCCGGGTTTCGACCCCGTGGGCCGCGAGCGCCTCTTCGAGAGTACGGCCGGCAGCCTCGATCTGCTTGCGGTCGATCTCGGTCGCCTTCGAGCGCTTGAGGAGGGCGACAGGCGGGAGCCGCCAAGTTCCGGGCTCTGCTGCAGGCCCCAGATTGATCGAAAGCTGTTCGGGATCCTCCGAGACCGGCTGTGGCGGAGGAAGATTTATCGGGACGTCCCGCTTCGCCTCCGTGAGATCGATCGGCGCCTGGTCGCCTTCGGCGGGGTTGGCGGCTTTCGCCCTCCTCGATTTGCGTCCCGGGGCATCGACCGCGCCGTCGCTTTCGGCGTCGTAGAGCGACGCCTTGACGGCCGGTCCGCTCGGGTGACGGTCGTGGGCCTGCAGGCGCCGGGAGCGGCCAGGCACGCTGGCTATCCACTTCCCCGCCGCGCTCGCACCATGGCCGGCGACCCCGACAAGCGTCGCGAGGAGCCCGATGGCGCTCCTTGCGGGAGTCCCTGTGGTGATCAACAGACCGATGACCGCCATGACAGCGAGCACGAGGGCGCTCCCGGCAGATCCGAGTCCGGCGCGAAGAGGGCCGGCCACGCCCATACCGAACAGGCCGCCCGACGAGCGAAGCGCCGCGACGTCACCGTTCCAGTGCGCGACCGGCGAAGCTAGATCCATGATCGCCGCGCCCACGGTGGCGACGATCACAGCTCCGACGGCGACCCGCACCGGGGCGCGCACGGCCGGCTCGCCCGGAGGAGGTCCGGGTCTGTCGCGTCGAGGGTGCACCTCGCGGATGAGCACCCACCCGACAGCTGCGATGAGGAACGGCAGCGTTATCCGAGCCCAGCCGAAGCCGTCGGCTGCGGCGTGACCGAGAGCCGCCCCCGCAGGACCGGCCACGTTTCCGGCGAAGATCGCCAACCCGGCTAAGGCAGCGACGAGCAGAAGGACGAGGCCCCACACGTCGTCAGCCTGGCGGCCTATCAACCGGGACAACTTCGGCGGTCGCAAAGCAGACGCCGCGCCGGGCGCGACGCGTGAAGAAGTACGGGACTTTGCCGGCTTCCGGCTAGATGGTCGCCGCCTTGGGGGACGGCGGGTTGCAGTTGTCACGGCAAGGCGACTTTAACACCGCCCATCCCCGACTTCGGGTATCAGACCTCGGTGACTACCGGGACGATCATCGGCCTGCGGCGGGTTCGCTGCGATACGAACCGTCCGAGCGCCCCGCGGGCCCGTCGCCGGATCGCCTCGACGTCTGCTGGACCCGACGACGAGACGCCTTCGAGGGCGTCAAGGACCGCCCTGCCGGCCTCCTCGAGAAGGCCTTCGGCGTCTGGCGTGTGCACCCAACCGCGGGAGATCACCTCCGGGGCGCCGAGAATGTCGCCTGTCTTGGCGTCCACTGTGACTACGACAACGACTACGCCTTCCTCGGCCAGCACTTTCCGGTCGCGGAGCACTCCATGTCCGACGTCGCCGACGATCCCGTCCACGTAGAGGTACCCGGCAGGAACTTCCCCGGCGAAATCGATCCCGTCGTCGCCCAATTCGACGACGTCTCCGTCCTCGGCGAGCAGGATCCTCTCGGGGGCGACCCCCATCTCCACCGCCAGCTTCGCGTGATGGCTGAGATGGCGGAACTCGCCGTGGACCGGGACGAAGCAGTGCGGTCGGGCCAACGAGAGCAGTATCCGAAGCTCGTCACGTTTCGCGTGACCGCTCACGTGCACGTCGGCTATGCCGGAGTGCACGACGTCAGCCCCGAGGCGCATGAGACCGTCGATGACCTTACCGACGTTGGTCTCGTTGCCGGGAATCGCATGCGACGAAAGGACTACGAGGTCGCCGTCGCCAACCCGGATCCATTTGTTGTCGCCGGAGGCCATCAAAGACAGCGCCGACATGGGCTCCCCCTGCGATCCTGTGCAGATGACGCACACTCGGCGAGGGTCGAGGTCTTTGACTGCTTCGATGTCGACGAGGCTCTCGTCTGCAATGTCGAGCAGACCCATGGAGCGTGCGAGGGCGACGTTTCGTGCCATCGAACGGCCGAGGGTCGCTATCGTCCGGCCGTTCGCGATGGCGGCGTTGGCTATCTGCTGGACTCGGTGGATGTGGCTCGCAAAGCAGGCGACGACCATCCGTTTGTCCCGATTGGTCGCGAAAAGGTTGGCGAGGACGCCACCGACCTTGCTCTCGCTAACCGTGTGGCCTTCCTCCTCGGCGTTTGTGGAGTCAGCCAGGAGAAGGCGCACGCCGGGACCGTCCGCTAGTGCGCCGATACGCGCCAAGTCGGTCGCCCTGCCGTCGACGGGGGTGAGGTCGATCTTAAAGTCCCCGGAGTGCAGTATGACGCCTTTGGGCGTGTGGAACGCTGTGGCGAAGCCGTGCGGCACGGAATGGGTTACCGGTATGAACTCGACATCGAAGGGTCCGATCTGGCGACGCTCGCCGTCGCGCACGACGACCAGGTCTGTGCGATCGAGCAGCCCTGCCTCCTCGATCCTGCTTCGGGCCAAACCGAGGCTCAGAGCAGAACCGTAGATAGGAAATGACAGTTCACGCAGCAGATAGCTGAGGCCCCCGCAGTGGTCCTCGTGGCCGTGAGTGATGATGGCGCCCTCAATGCGCTCAGAGTTGTCACGCAAGTACGAGAAGTCGGGCAGGACGAGGTCGATCCCGGGCATGTCGTCGTCTGGGAACATCAGGCCGCAATCCAACAACATGATCCGGCCTGACACCTCGACGCAGGCGCAGTTGCGTCCTATCTCACCGAGACCGCCCAGGAAGACGACACGGACCGGATCAGCCACGAATAGACTCGATCAGCCTGGTCGCCGCTGCTTCCAGGTGCGCAGGAGCATCTCCCACCGGCGGCCTGCATTGTCCGACTGCATGCCCAAGAGCGCGCATAGCCGCCTTCGCCGGGATCGGGTTCGGCGTCTCGTCGCTCGACTGGAAACGATGTGAGTCGATCAGGCGTGCGTTTATCGACCTCGCCAGGTCGACGTCGCCTTTGAAAAATGCTGCCGCCATCTCCCCGACAAGCTCTCCCGCCCAGTGCGACTCCACTGAGATCACACCGACAGCTCCGAGCGCCAGAAGTGCGAGGGTGTCGGCGTCATTGCCGCTGTAGACGTCGAAGCCCGCAGGGCAGCGGGCTATCAGTTCCGCAGTAGCCGCCGGGTTTCCGGTGGCGTCCTTGACCCCTGAAATCACCCCGTCGTCTGCGAGCCTCAAGATCACTTCCGGGTCGATTTTGCGCCCGGTACGAATAGGGATGTCATAAAGGACAACGGGCAGGTCGCCGGCTGCAGCAGCCACAGCCCGGAAGTGCGCCTCTATTCCCGCCTGTGACGGCCGGCTGTAGTAGGGGGTGACCGCCAGAATGCCGCTCGCCCCGCAACGCAGCGCGTCGCGGGTCAAGGCCACGGAATGCGCCGTGTCGGAAGTCGAAGTGCCAGCGAGCACCGGAACGTCCACCGCCGACGAAACAGCGCGCCACAGCTCAACCTTCTCGTCGTCGCGTAGCGTCGGGGACTCCCCGGTTGTGCCTGACACCACAAGAAAGTCACTGCCGTGCGAGCACAACCACTTCGCAAGCTCAACCGCAGCCGTGACGTCGAGGCGTAGGTCCGAGTCGAACGGAGTGACCATAGCGGTGCCCACGGCACCGAACCTGGCGTTGTCGGTCATACGCCAACTTTAGTCAGCCATGGCGGTATCGCCGTCCGGGAACTCGGGCGCAATGGCGGGACGGATCGAGGGTGTTCGCGCCCTACTTGAATAGGACCGGTTCCAGGCCCACGGTAACGCCCGGCCGCGACACCACGAATCTGACTGCCGCGAGCACGCCTGGCATGAACGAGCCTCTGTCGATGGAGTCGTGGCGGATGGTGAGGGTCTGCCCCGATGTTCCGAGGATGACTTCCTGGTGAGCGACCATGCCCCTCATCCGAACGGAGTGGATTCGGATTCCACCAGCTCCGCGACCTCCGCGGGCCCCGCCGAGAACTTCGGACTCGGTCGGGTCCGCCCCCCATTCATCCGACGCGGCGGCCATCCGCTCTGCAGTCGTGATCGCCGTGCCCGACGGCGCATCCACCTTGGCGTCGTGATGGAGCTCGATGATCTCCGCAGTGTCGAACCACGGCGATGCCATCTCCGCGAAACGCATCAACAGCACCGCCCCGATAGCGAAGTTTGCCGCGATCACGCAGCCGAGAGCTCCGTCAGGGGGAAAAAGTTCCGAAAGGCGGCCGACCCCGGCCTCTCCGAGCCCGGTCGTGCCGATCACCATGTGTACGCCGTGCGCGGCGCACCAGGCTGCACTCTCCAGGGCCGCCGCCGCAACTGTGAAGTCGACCGCGACTACCGCGCCGGCCTCTGCGACGAGGGCAATGTCACCGCTTTGGACGGCCACACCAGGGAGCTCCGCGCCGGAGCCGGGGGCGCCGGCGGCCCACGCCGGGTCGACGGCTGCGACGAGCTCGAGATCCGAGGAACCGGTCAACGCCTCGCAGACGGCCGCCCCCATCCGCCCGGCGGCTCCGATCACCGCGACCTTCACGGCTTGGACGGTCCGATCGAAGCGACAGTGCGGGGACCGCCCAGCCACCGCCGAGCGGACTCGTTGACCTCCTCCAATGTCAGCTCCTCGATCTGTTTCTCAACCTCGTCAAGTGACTTCACGCGACCGTGGACCAGCTGAGCGTGGCCGAGGCGGCTCATCCGGGCCCCCGAATCCTCGAGGCCAAGCGCCAGCGAGCCGCGCATGTGGCCTTTGGCGGAGGCGAGCTCCTCGTCGGTGACGCCGCTGGCCGCCATGCGGTCAAGTTCGGCCATGACAAGGTCGAGCACCTCCGCGCTACGCGACGGCGAGCTGCCGGCGTACACGGCAAGCGCCCCTGCACCTTCGAAACCCAACCGGTAAGCGTAGACCGAGTAGGCAAGTCCGCGCTCCTCGCGCACCGACTGGAAAAGACGGCTCGCCATCCCGCCGCCGAGCACGTGCTCGACGACCGCCAGGCTGTGGCGGTCTTCGTCGTCCCTGCCAGGTCCCGGTACAGCGACCGCCAGATGCGCCTGTTCTGTGTCGCGTTCCAGGTCGCGTCGCGCCAGCGGAGGCACGCTCGGAGCGCTCCGTGCCGGCGGCTCGCCACCGACGCTTCCGATGCGCGATCCGACCAGTTCCACCACCTCGTCGTGTTCGACGTTGCCGGCGACAGCTACGACAATGTTGCCGGGACGGTAGTGCACCGAGTGGAAGGCAGCCACGTCGTCGACAGTCATGGCCTTGACGGTCTCGGGGTCGCCGAGAACCTCCCTTCCGAGGGGATGCCCGGGGAAGAGAGCGTCAGCCAGCAGATCGTGGACCTGATCCGACGGCTCGTCGGAATGCATCAGGATCTCCTCGAGGATCACCCGACGCTCCGTCTCGAATTCGTCCGGGCGAAGCGCCGGTGCCCACACGATGTCCGACATGAGCTCGAGCCCCATCGCGAGGTCGTCCGCCAGCAACCTCACATAGAAAGTCGTGTACTCCTTGGTGGTGAACGCGTTCATGTCACCGCCAACCGATTCGACCGCCAAGGCGATGCTGCGCGCGCTGCGCTGCGCCGTCCCCTTGAAAAGGAGATGTTCGAGGAAGTGTGATGCGCCTGCAAGTTCGGGGGCTTCGTCCACCGAGCCTGTTCCAACCCAGAAACCGATGCTCACCGAGCGGATGTCGGACATCCGCTCGGTGACCACGGTCAGGCCCTCGGGAAGAGTCGTAGAGCGATGGCTCACGCCGGCCGGGTCAACTCCGCCGACGGCGAGGGTTGCGCCTCGGTGACCGCGACGAGTCCGCCTCGACCAGTCCGCCCGGGCTCTCGGGGCCCAGGTCGCCGAAGGTGGCCGCGGCCTCAGCCTCCCAGCTTGCCTCGAACGAAATGGGCGCCGGCGCTTCATCAGAGTTGGTTTCGGCGTCGCGCTGACGGTCGGCCGAGACAGGCGCTGCGTCGGCCGGTTCGCCAGCGACAGACAGCGAGACCTTGCCCTGCGGGTCGATGTCGTCCACCCGGACTTCGATCTCGTCTCCGAGGTCGACTACATCCTCGACGCGCTCGACCCGCTTGCCGCGACCGAGCTTGGAGATGTGAACCAAGCCGTCGCGTCCGGGCAGGATGTTGACGAAAGCACCGAACTTCGTGACGTTGACGACCTTGCCGCGATAGACGGCTCCCACCTCGGCCTTCGGCGGGTCGAGGATCATCTCGATCCTCCGCCGGGCCTCGGCGACGGCCGCCCCGTCACGCGCTCCGATGGTGACAGTTCCGACCATCCCGTCGTCGTCCACCGCTATGTCAGCGCCCGTCTCCTGCTGCAGGGCGTTGATCACCTTGCCCTTCGGGCCGATAACCTCACCGATCTTGTCGATGGGGATCTCGATGCTGACGATCTTCGGGGCACTTGCCCGAACCTCGCTTCGCGGGGTGGCTATCGCCTTCTCCATCACGGCGAGGATCTCGATGCGCGCCTTGTAAGCCTGACGCAGAGCTTCGCCGAGCACGGAAGCCGGCAAACCGTCGATCTTCGTGTCGAGCTGGAGCGCTGTGACGAAGTCTGCGGTGCCAGCGACCTTGAAGTCCATGTCACCGAACGCATCCTCCGCCCCGAGGATGTCGGTCAGCGTCACATATTTGTCGTCGACTTTGACCAAGCCCATTGCGATACCAGCTACCGGCGCTTTGAGCGGCACACCCGCATCCATGAGCGAGAGGCTGGACGAGCACACCGACGCCATGGACGTCGAGCCGTTCGACGAGAGGACCTCGGAGACCACCCTGAGCGCGTACGGGAACTCCTCGACCGGCGGCACGACCGGGAGGAGCGCCCGCTCGGCCAGCAAACCGTGTCCGATCTCCCTCCGCTTCGGGCTTCCGACGCGGCCGGTCTCTCCGTTCGCGTACGGAGGCATGTTGTAGTGGTGCATGTAGCGCTTCTTGTCGTCTATACCGATCGTGTCGAGAAGCTGATCCATACGGGGCATGCCGAGGGTCGTGATGTTGAGGACCTGAGTCTCTCCCCGCTGGAAAAGCCCTGATCCATGCGCCGTCGGGATGAGACCGACCATCGCAGTCAGCGGCCTTATCTGATCTGTCGTCCGGCCGTCGATCCTGACGCCCTCCGACGCTATGCGCTCACGCACGAGCTTCTTGGTGAGAGACCGCACGGCGGCCTTGATCTCACCCTCGCGCCCGGCGAACTCCCCGCCGAGCTCCGCCGAGATCGACTTGGCTGCCGCCGAGGTCGCGTTGTCGCGCTCCGCCCGGGCGGTGATAGTCGTCGCTGCCCGTACGCGCTCCGTGCCGATCGCCGCTACCCGCTCCGCTACGTCGTCGCCGTAGTCGCGCTGCGGGACGTACTCGAGAGGGTCCCGGGAACCCGCCTTCGCGACCAACTCGCGCTGAGCCTCGATGCTCTCGCGGATCCAGGTCTTGGCGGACTCCAAGCCGTCTGCGATGACAGCCTCGGTCACCTTAGGCGCACCGGACTCGTAAAGCTCCCAAGATGCAGCCGTACCACCAGCCTCGACCATCATGACGGCGATGTCGCCGTCGTCGAGCTGCCTACCTGCGACGACGAGCTCGAACGCGGACTCGTCACCGTCCTGGTAGCTGGGATGCGGGATCCAGACCCCCTCGGCCCCGAACGCCACTCTCACAGCGCCGATCGGACCTTCGAATGGGATACCGGAGATCATCAAGGCGGCGCTCGCCGCGTTGATGGCAAGCACGTCGTGGGGGTTCTCCAGGTCTGCGCCGAGCACGGTGAGCACGACTTGGGTTTCGTTGCGGTAACCGTCGGCGAAGCTCGGCCGGAGAGGCCGGTCGATGAGCCTGGCGGTCAGGATCGCCGTGTCGGACGGGCGTCCTTCGCGACGGAAAAAGGAGCCGGGTATCTTGCCGGCGGCGTACATTTTTTCTTCCACGTCCACTGTGAGAGGGAAGAAGTCGATCCCTTCACGCACGGACGTTGCGGCGTTCGCAGTTGCCAGGACGAGCGTGTCGCCGAGCCGTGCAACTACCGCTCCCTGGCTTTGTGGGGCGAGGAGCCCCGTCTCGAACGAGAGCACCTTGTCAGTGCTGCTAACAGGGACGGATACGGATATGGTTTGGTCAGGGTTAGCGACCATATGGTCGCTCCTTTCTGTATGGGAGCAACCCTATGACCAGTTCCCAGTCGACGACCGCCCGACCCTTCGGCCGGGAAACCGTCGACTGGCAGCTGGCCTCCGTAGGCCGCTCGCTGGGTGGACGGTGTGGCCTAGCGACGCAAGCCGAGTCTCGAAATCAGGCTTCGGTAGCGCTCGACGTCGTTCTCCCGAACGTAATCGAGAAGTCGGCGCCGACGACCAATAAGCTTCATGAGGCCCCGCCGGGTGTGGTGGTCACCCTTGTGCATCTTCAGATGCTCCGTCAGGTGGGCGATACGCTCGCTCAGGATAGCGACCTGCACCTCCGGTGACCCTGTGTCGGTGTCGTGGGTACGATAGGTCGCTATTGTTGCGGTTTTGTCTGGCATGAATGAGTATTCCTTGGCATCGTCGACGATGGCGCACCAACCGTCCGGGACCTCAGCTTCGCCCGTTCCGCCGACTCGCTGACGAGGCGACTTGAGATTGGGGCGCGTCCGAACCGAACGGTAGTGCCGCTCATGGTAGCACTTTGCGGCGGACGGCCGTCATCTACCCCGAAGTCGAACCGGGGCCGGTCCGGCCGAGCACCTCGCGGGTCGTGACGACGTCGCGCTGCATCTGCTCGATCAGAGCCAGGGAGGACTCGAAGCGCGCCTGCGAACGTAGGTGCGCGACGAACTCGACCCTGGCAGCTTCGCCGTAGAGATCCCCGTCGAAATCAAGTAAGTGCGCCTCCAAAAGACGCTGTCCGTGATCCTCGTAGTAGGTGGGTCGCCGCCCGACGGAGATCGCGCTCGGAAGCCGCACCCCGTCATTCCTTTGGTACCAACCGGCGTACACACCGTCGCCAGGGACTGCGATGAAGTCGCCGACCGCGACGTTCGCCGTCGGGAAGCCGAGCTCGCGTCCTCTCTTGTCGCCCCCCTCCACGACCCCGCGAACCTGGTGGGGCCGCCCAAGGAGGGAGGCGGCCTCACTCACCGATCCCTCAGCGAGGAGGGCCCGTATCCGGGTCGAGGATATCGGCGCCCGCCCGAGCCCCCCACTGAAGAGTCGGAGCCCGGTGACGTCGAAGCCGAGCCGGGATCCCATCTCGCCGAGCAGGGTGACGCTCCCGGTCCGGTCGTGGCCGAAGTGGAAGTCGTGGCCGACGACCACAGCCTTGGCGTCAAGCACCCCTACGAGAACCTCGTCGACGAATCTCTCGGGAGGTTCGTCGGCGCGCTCCTCGTCGAAGCGAACCAAAAGTACGAAGTCGACCCCGGTCCGGCCCAGCAGCTCCAGCTTCTGCTCCATGTCGGTGAGAAGCTTCGGTGCTGACTCGGGACGGACCACCGAGGCCGGATGACGGTCGAAGGTGACGACAGCCGAGGCGAGCCCTTGTTCGGCTGCCACCCTCTTGACACGGTCGATGACGAGCCGGTGACCTGTGTGGACGCCGTCGTAGGCACCGATCGTCACGGCGCACGAGACCGGCGCCCGGCTATCCCCGGGGTAGTGCAGGACCTCCACGTCAGGCGAGGTTAGTGCGATAGCTTCTGGGGACCCCGACCGGCACCGGACCGGAGTGCCTCACCCTGCAGCCTCGACGACCACTCCCGCAACGGCATCGTCCGCGCCCCCGGGCAGGTACACGGCCAGCAGTGATCCTCCCTTCCCGAGCAGGCACCATGGCCCGACACCCTTGACCCCGAGGTCCTCCAAGCTCACACGCCGGCCGCTTCGCACCTTGCGTTCCACCTCGGCGTCGACGTGGACGGCCTCCAGCCACGGAAGCACGTCGGGCATCCCTAGCACCGCGTCGGAGTCGACTTCTTCGAGCGGCACCGCCACATCGAGGCCCCACGGGCCGACAGAGGTACGACGCAGGTTACGCACGTGCGCGCCCCCGCCGAGAAGCCGCCCCAGATCGTCGGCAAGAACCCGGATGTAGGTGCCGGTCGAGCAGCAAATGTGAGCCTGCAGCACTGGGCCGTGAGGACCTTGTCCGCCAAGACTGACGTCGAAGCGATCGATCGTCACGGGCCGTGCGGCCCGCTCGACCTCGACCCCTTCGCGGGCCAGCTCGTATAGCCGCCGCCCGCCGACTTTGATCGCCGAAACCATCGGGGGGACCTGAAGGATCTGACCCGTCAGTGCCCTCGCAGCCCCCACGGCCTGCTCAACGGACACGCCGGACATGTCCCAGGTCGCCGTAGGATCTCCTGAGGCGTCGAGGGTGGACGTCGCCTCCCCAAGAACGACCTCCGTTGTGTAGCACTTGCCAAGCCCTGCCATGAAACGCATCAGGCGCGTCGCGCGTCCGAGAGCGACCACGAGGACCCCGGTCGCATCCGGATCCAGCGTTCCGGCGTGGCCGACTCGGCGCTGCGCGAATATGCGCCGGCAGCGGCCCACCACGTCGTGACTTGTCATGCCCGGCGGCTTGTCCACCACGACCAGGCCGTCAGACACCCTCAGCTCCGCCAGTGGGCTCAAGGTCGGGTTCAGCAGTCGGATCAGCCTCGTAAACATGCTCCGCGCTCGGGGGAAGATGGCTGAGGATCTCCTCGATGCGCAAACCGGCGGCGACTGCAGGGTCTGCGACAAAGCGAAGCTGCGGGGTTCGTCGCAGCTGCAGCTGGTCCGCGATCGCCGCCTGCAGCCCGACCCTCGCGGATTCCAGCGCCGCCTTGTCCGATTCGCTCATCGACGAAAGCATGACGGTCGCATGGCGCAGGTCGGGATCGCACTCGACGGCTGTCACTGTGAGCATGCCGAGGTGCTCGTTGTCGCTTTCTAGGCGCTCAAGTTTGTCGGCGAGCACCTCGCGAAGTACCTCGTTCAGCCGGGCAGTCCTCAAGTACCCGCGCTGCGAACGGGGGTAACGGCTCCTCGTTGATCGCTTGTTTTTCATCAGAGTTCCTCTTCAGAGTCGCACACGCCTCGGATCGTCGACAGAACTTCCACTTCGGGGAACGACCACACGAATCGCTCGACCGCGTCGATCACCTGCACGGCGTGCGAGCGCGTACCGGACACGCACGCGAAGCCGACCGCGGCGAGCTGCCAGCTGTCCTGGTGCGCCACTTCCGCAGCCGCCACGTTGAAACGCCGCCGCGCTCCCTCCACGACGGGCCGCACCACTGATCGCTTCTCCTTGAGTGAACTGACACCACGTAGGCGCAGTTCAAGGGTGAGCGTTGCCGTATGCACTTCGCTCCAGGTTCCGTCGCGCTATAGCCGGGACAGTTCCCTCGGGATCTCCCTGTCCTCGAAGGTTTCGATGAGGTCACCTTCGCGCAGATCCTGGTTGTTGGACAGGCCGATACCGCATTCGAATCCCTCGTTGACCTCGCGGGCGTCGTCCTTGAAGCGCTTGAGGGACGTGATCGCACCCTTCCAGATGATCACGCCATCCCTGAGGAAGCGCACCTTGGACCCACGCGTTATCCGTCCGTGACGGATGTAGCAGCCAGCGATCGCCCCGACTCTCGGGACGCGGAAGATCTCGCGTACCTCGGCCTCACCCGTCACGACTTCCTCATACTCGGGTGCCAGCATGCCGACCATCGCACTTTCGATATCCTCGATGAGCTTGTAAATTATCTCATATGTTCTTATTTCGACGTCGTGGTGCTCGGCGAGGTCACGTGAACCCCGATCCGGACGAACATTAAAGCCGAGGATTGTCGCGTTCGACGCCTGCGCGAGGGTCACGTCGTTTTCTGTTATGCCTCCAACCGCCCGGTGTATGAACGAAAGCTTCACCTCGTCACGTTCGAGCTTACGAAGGCTCTCGGTGACCGCTTCAAGGGACCCTTGGGTGTCTGCCTTGAGGACCAGGTTGAGGGTCGCAGTCTCGCCGCGCTGGATCTGCTCGAAGATGTCCTCGAGCTTGGCTCCGGTGCCAGTCGCCGACGACGAACGGCGGAGGTCCGCCGCCCTGAATCGCTGCTCACGCTGCTCCCCGATGTCGCGCGCGGTCTTCGCCTTGTCGGTGACCCGGAACTCGTCGCCGGCCGCGGGTACGCTTCCGAACCCGAGCACCTGCACCGGCGTCGACGGCCCGGCCTCCTTGGTGTTTGCGCCGTTCTCGTCTAGGAGCGCCTTCACCCGACCCCATGCTGCGCCCGCCACGATCGGATCGCTCAGGCGGAGAGTCCCGGACTGGACGATAACTGTCGCAACCGGGCCCTTGCCAGGATCGAGGTTCGCTTCGAGGACGATGCCTTTCGCCCGGCCGTCGGGGTTTGCTCCGAGCTCCTCCAGTTCGGCGACCACAAGCACCTGTTCGAGCAGATCGTCGATACCGAAGCTCTGAAGTGCAGAGATCTCGACCATGATCGTGTCTCCACCCCAGGATTCAGGCACCAAACCCTGCTCGGAAAGCTGCTGCATAACGCGATTGGGGTCTGCGTTGGCCCGGTCGATCTTATTGATCGCAACGATGATCGGGACGTCTGCGGCCTTGGCGTGGTTTAGTGCCTCCACGGTTTGAGGCATCATCCCGTCGTCGGCGGCAACGACCAGGATGACGATGTCGGTCACCTCGGCGCCGCGCGCTCTCATAGCGGTGAACGCCTCGTGTCCCGGCGTGTCGATGAAGGTCAGCAAGTGACCCTGGTAATCAACCTGGTAGGCGCCAATGTGCTGCGTGATCCCACCGGCTTCACCTGCGACAACGTTTGCAGCGCGGATGCGGTCGAGCAGGAGGGTCTTGCCGTGGTCGACGTGGCCCATGACAGTTACGACCGGGGGGCGCACCTGAAGGTCTTCTTCGCTGTCCTCGTCGTCGTCGAAATACTTCGCTTGGAGTTCGGCCTCCTTCTCCTCGCCCGGGTCCACCAGCCGTACCGTCGCGCCGATCTCAGCTGCGAAAAGTTCGATCATCTCGTCGGAAAGGGATTGTGTGGTCATGACCATCTCACCCTGCTCGAAGAGAAAACGGACCACATCGGCCCCTGAGCGGTTCAGCTTCGGTCCCAACTCCTGGGCAGTCGCTCCGCGCTCGACTATGACCTCGCCGTCCGGGATCGCAGCGTTGGACGGCGTGTAATGGGTTATCTCCTGAGCTTCCAGCTCTTCGATGTTGCGCCGCGAGCGACGCTTCGGCCGACGGCCCTGTGGACGACCCCTATTGCCGAACGCCCCGCTGCGCGAAGGCCCTCCAGGACCTCCCCCGGGGCCCCCGCCAGGACCTCCTCCCTGGCCGGGTCGCGCGCCTGGGACACCTCCGCCTGGACGGTTCCAAGCTCCTGCGGGCGCGCTGCCAGGCACGCCCGGGCGCATTCCACCTGTGCGGGCTCCGCCACCCATCGGGGGCCGCGACGAGCCGGGCGCGCCGGACGGGCGGCCACCAGAGGGGGCCGGACGCCCCTGCGGCTGACGGCCGGGCGGTGGTGGAATAGGCTTTCCTGATGCCGACAGGGGTGGCCGGCGCACTCCAGGCGGCGGGGGAATCGGCTTTCCAGTAGACGACAGCATCGGGGCGCCCTGCTTGGAATCACCGGTACCTGCGGTCGCCGGGGCCGGCAACTGCGTCACCTGGTCCGCTGAGGCCGCAACGCCTGCGCGCCCGGCGGTCGGAACCGGATCGGCCGCGGGGGCGTGGGAACGCTGCGGCGGGCGCGGAACACTCGCCACGCGAGACGGAACCGGTTGGGGACCAGAGCTTCGCGGTCGAATCTGCTGCTCTTCGCGAGTACCCGCCGGCGCTCCGCCACGGTTACGGCCTTCGTCACGACCCACGCGATCCGCACCAGGTCTGGCAGTGGCCCGGTGCTCTCCCGAAACGGCATTTGGTCTTTCAGGGGCCTGAGGCGAATCCGTCGCGGGATGCGAGGCTACTGCGGGCAAAGGAGCGACCCGCCCGGCTGGGACGTCTGCCTCTACGTGTGGGCTGTCGCTCGCCGGGCCAGGATGCCGCTCGACCGGTACGACCACCAAGGGACTCTCCGAGTCGGCGCTCGGAGTCGCAAGCGAACCGGCGCCCGACCCAGGGCTGGCGCCCGACCCAGGGCTGGCAGGCGACCCAGGGCTGGCAGGCGACCCAGGGCTGGCAGGCGACGCTGCTATCACGGGCGCAGCCGCTATCACGGGCGCACCATCGGCCTCCGCACGCGAAATCGTCGAAGTCGTCGAAGGAGCTGACTTCTCCTCGGGCGCATGCATTTGTTCCTCGCGAGCGGTGGGCGCGTCGCTTTGCGCGCTTGCAGGGACGGCATGCTCTGCCTCTTTGGTTGCCTCGGTCGTCAACGCTGTCGACGCGACGCTCGGGACAGGCTCGCCGTCGGCGCTGACAGACCCGACGGGACGGCGAAGGCCGTCGCGGTCCGCCTTGCGGCGGACCCGGTCTGCTTGCTGGTCCTCGATACTCGAGGAGTGGCTCTTGACCCCGATGCCAAGCTGTATGCAGAGGTCCAGAGCTTCCTTGTTGGTCAGGCCGAGTTCTCGTCCTAGCTCGTACACCCGAATCTTTTTGGCCAAGTTGTTCAGTCAGTCCCTTCTCGATGTTTCAAGCGATCTCCGAAGCAGCTCGCTTGAAAAGTCTCCGTTTCGGAGCCTTCCATCGCCACATCGTGGTCGTACATACACGTATATAGTCTCATGTCCCGGAGAGGTCTCGGACATCGTCTCCCACTCCGCCGAAAGTTGCTGCCGACCGCAACGGCAACGGCAGCTATGAGGCACCGCCTTCTTCTTCTCCCTCGGCGGATCCGCCGACCTCCCCGCCCGCATCCGCGCCGACGGGCTCGTCAGCCGACATCGACCACTGCTCGGCCGAAACGGCCTCTCCTCCCTCAGCGGGTTGCCACACCATCTCGCCGGACTCGGTCTCGACCCATTCGCCTTCCGCCCACTCCTGCTCGGCGAAGGCTTTCTCGTCGGCGATCTGAGTCTCGCTCTTGATGTCGATGCGCCATCCTGTGAGGCGCGCCGCAAGCCGGGCATTCTGGCCTTCCTTGCCGATTGCAAGGGAAAGTTGGAAGTCGTGCACGACAACCGTGGCCGTCCCGCTCACGTCATCGAGATGGACCTCTTTGACCTTCGCTGGCTGAAGTGCTCGCATCACGAACTCGCGGGGTTCGTCAGAGTAAGGAACGATGTCAACTTTCTCGCCGCGAAGCTCGTTCGTGACCATGCGCACCCGGGCTCCACGGGCGCCTACGCAGGCGCCAACCGGATCCACGTTCGAGTCGTTTGACCACACGGCGATCTTCGTGCGATGACCCGGCTCACGAGCCGCCGCCTTGATCTCGACGACCCCGCTCGAGATCTCGGGGACTTCCAACTCGAAAAGTCGCTTGATCAAACCAGGGTGGGTCCTGCTGACAACGATTTGAGGACCTTTGGCCGTCTTTCGGACCTCGACGATGTAGGCCTTGAGCCTTGCGCCGTGCTCGTATCGCTCGTAGGGGACCTGCTCCGCTTGGGGGAGCAAGGCTTCGACTTTGCCCAGGTCGAGCAGCGTGTAGCGGTTGTCGCTCTGCTGGATGATGCCGGTGACGATGTCGCCTTCGCGACCCGCGTACTCCTCGTATTTGAGGTCACGTTCAGCCTCGCGGATGCGTTGCGTCATTACCTGCTTAGCGGTTTGAGCGGCGATCCGGCCGAAATCCTTCGGGGTTACATCCCACTCCCGGATCACGTTGTCGTCGTCGTCGAGCTCCTGGCCGTACACGCGGATATCCCCGGTATCCGGATCGATCGTCACCGATGCGAACTCCTCCGAGTCCGCCATCCGCTTGTAGGCGGCCAGCAGAGCGTTGGCGAGGGCGTCGAGAAGCGTGTCGACGCTAATTCCCTTGTCTTTCGCTATCTGCTGTAGTGCATCGAGAAAATCGATGGTCGATTCGCTTTTCATTGCGCGGCTTCCTTCGCCTCGGTGGATACGGTCGAATGGGGCTTCGTCGTGGTGTTCCACGAAGCGACCGTGCGAGCCCAGTCGATGTCGTCGTATTCGAAGAGCATCTCGACGGGCGGGCTACCTGCCTCGAGGCGCACGCCGTCAGAGCCAGCCGCCACCAGTATCCCTCTGTGCCTACGGCTTCCGGATATCTCCAACCTGGTCTTGAGGGCGATCTCTGTCCCGACGTAACGATCGAAATGCTCAGGCCGCCGCAGCTTGCGCTCGATTCCGGGGCTTGACACTTCGAGGTGGAAGCTGCCATCCGGGGTAAGGTCGGGATGCGCGTCGAGGATGGGGGCGATCACCCCTCTAGCTGCACTCGACAGGGAGTCGAGATCGATCCCGCCGTCAGCATCGATGAAGATTCGGAGGGTATCTCGGGTTATTTCGATGTCCCACAGATGTAGGCCCGAGGAGGAAAGAGCCGGTTCGACTAGGGCAGTGATGTCTTCGGATGAAATGCCCATTTTTTTCCCTTCCTCCTTTCGGGACTCGTGACAACAGGATCGTCGCTGCTGGAATGCAGCTACGGGGTCAACTGACCTGCAATACAAAAGCGCGGGCGTCCTGCAGTAGACAGGAGCTACCCACGCCCATTCGGCCACCTCGACGAAGGCGACCTCCCATAGTATACCCCGGCAACCCGTGGGCGCCGCTGGAAGGCGCTTACTGCTGGAAGGCCGTACGCTCGAACGTGGGCCGTTCGCCAGGAGGTGGAAGCCGGCCTACCCTTCCTGGCTTCGTGGATCGGCGAGACGCTTTGCTATCAAGTCGATCCTTTCCTCCGAGTGGTTGGCGTCTGACCCCTGGTCGCCGAGAAGTGCCAGCCGGTCGGCCTCGGCCTCCTTCGCAGCAGTCGAGTCCGCAGCAGCGAGGCGCGCCTCGAAGCCCTCCGCCATGAGCTTCTCGGCCTCTTCGACGAGCGCCGTCACCATTTCCGCCTCGGGTACTACTCGCACGATCTCGCCTCGAATGAAAAGGTGGCCTCGACGGCGCCCAGCGGCAATTCCGAGGTCCGCGGATCGCGCTTCCCCCGGTCCGTTGACCACACAGCCCATGACAGCGATCTGAAGCGGTATCTGGCGCGTCTCGAAAGCCGCCTGGGCCTCCTGGGCGACTTTGTAAACGTCGATCTCGGCACGCCCGCACGCGGGGCAGGCGATCAGGTCGACCGATGAGCGCTTGCGAAGCCCGAGCGCCTCGAGCAGGGTCCGGCCCGCCTTCGCCTCCTCGACGGGATCCGTCGTAAGCGAGTAGCGAATGGTGTCGCCGATACCTTCTCCCAGCAGGGTCGCAATACCCGCCGTGCTCTTGATCACGCCTGCAGGCGGGGGTCCCGCCTCCGTGACCCCCAGATGAAGCGGGTGGTCCGTCACCTCGGCGAGCTGGCGGTACGCCTCGATCATCAAAGGAACGTTTGACGCCTTCACTGATATCTTGACGTCGTCGAATCCCTCCTCCGCGAACAGGCCGAGCTCGATCTGCGCCGACTCGACCAGCGCTTCGGGCGTCGCACCACCATGCTTCTCCATGAGACGAGGATCGAGCGAGCCTGCGTTGACACCTATCCGGACCGGCACACCGCGGTCCTTGCATTCGCGCGCGACTAGCCGTATCTCGTCGGCTTTTCGAAGGTTGCCGGGGTTGAGGCGCAGACAGTGCACCCCTGCCTCCAGTGCGGCTAGCGCCATCTCGACGTGGAAATGGATGTCAGCGACGATAGGAACCGGGCTTCTCGGAACGATCCTCGCCAATCCCTCCGCTGCCGCTCTCTCGTTGCAGGTACAGCGGACTATGTCGGCTCCTGCGGCTTTCAGGGCATAGATCTGAGCGAGGGTCCCGTCGACGTCCGCTGTCTTGGTCGTCGTCATCGACTGGACCGTTATCGGCGCTCCTCCCCCAACTGGCACCGAACCCACCATCACCTGGCGGGTGGAGCGCCTTCCGAAACTGGTCGAGCCTGTCGTCATGTTTCCAGGCTACCGGGATGGTCGCACCGAAAAGCAGCTGTCGCGGTTCCCTGACGCCGACTTGCGCCGGCTGGTTCTTCCATTACATTTAGGTGACCGTCACGAGAAACCCGTAATCTCTCGCGGCCTTCAGTGTCTTAAGACGTTTCTTAAGTCTTTTTCATCGTACTCTTACCGGTCTTTTAGCTAACGCTCCATCGAATGAAAGTAGACGTCGTGGAAAGCTCCACCTGGAATCCAGTGAAACCGTCGGTGTGGTTGAGGTTTCGCTGGTGGTTCCTCTCCGGTGGGCTGACGCTTGTAGCTGTCATTGTCCTTCTAGCGATTGTTTTGCCCTCGAGTCCGAAGTCGCAATCCACGTCAACGAAGGTCGCCTCTTCGTTGGGCGGCGGCCCCTCCGCGAGGAGCGCGTCTGGGGTCGGGGGATCGAGCAGTTCGACGACGCAATCCTCTACGACCTCCGGATCTAGCACCACCTCGCAGTCCATCGATCCGTCGGCTGTGACTTCCGGGACAACGTTCGGCCAGCTCGGAGCGCCGTCGAGCGGATTTACCTCGGGGCAGGTGTCTTCGGCCTTGGCGATAACCACGACGTCGCTCCCCCCGGCCGAGGTCGGGCAGCCGTATTCCGCCAACCTCCAGGCTGCGGGGGCATCGGGCGGCGTCTCGTGGAGCCTCCCATCCGGTGGGCTTCCCGCCGGCCTGTCTCTGAGCGCCTCGGGAGCTATCGCCGGGACGCCCGCGGCGGGCGGTGCGGGAGCCACGGCGCCGTTGTTCGTCGTGACCGATTCACAAGGCGACACCACAGAAGCTGCGGTGCCGCTTGCGGTTGTCGGTGCGCCGGTTCTCTACACCCCCAACCTCAACCTCGCCAACCCGCCCGGGTTCGCCCCGAAAGCCTCCGTGCCCGCCAGCGTGGATATCGGTGCTTCGTATCAGGCTACGTGGGTGATAAGCGAGTACAGCGGCGTCCCCAACTACTCCTGGTCGATCGCTTCAGGTTCGCTTCCTCCGGGCGTGACGAACCCGAAGTGTACAGACGCGCCGCAGTGCCTTAACGCCTACTCCTCGGGAACGCCCACCTCGACCGGCACCTTCACCTTCGACGTCAGGGTGACCGACGCCCACGGCGTGACCGGGAACCAGACCGACACAGTGGTCGTGAACCCGGCGCCGACCATCACGACAACCTCACTACCCGCTGCCAGCGCAGACAACTCCTACTCGACCGCCGTCGAGCTCTCAGGCGGAACCGGACCCTACTCGTGGAGCATTTCGGGACCCAGCCTCGCAAACCTTTCCGTAACAGGCACTTCGGCGCTCGCGACCATCTCCACGGGTGGCCGCGCGCTCTCTCTCGCCCCCGGTTCCTATCCGGTCACCGTCAGCGTCCAAGACAGCGAAGGCCTCAACTCGAGTGTGAATCTCGCCCTCAACGTCGGCTCACTGCCGCAGCTGGTCATCACTCCCACCTCCCTGCCCGGAGCGGATCAGGGCGTCACCTACCACGCTTCCCTCAACGCGAGCGGGGGCAGCGGAAGCGGCTACACATGGTCGGCCACCGGACTTCCCCTCGGCGTCGGCCTCGCCCCGACCGGCTCATTCAGCGGCAGCCCGACCGAGACAGGCTCGTACCCGGTGACCATCACCGCCACCGACGGTGCGGGTAACACCGTCTCCGCTACCGAGACACTCCTCGTTGCGTCCCCGCCTACGATCCTTACGACATCGCTTCCCTTGGGGACTGCGACCGTGGCCTACTCCCCTGTCACGCTCCAGGCGACAGGAGGTGTCCCGAACGTCATATCAGGCTTCTCCTTCTACACCTGGGCCGCAGCCGGTCTGCCTCAGGGGATGTCCCTAGATCCGAACGCCGGCGTCCTGTCTGGTACTCCGCTTAGCGCGGGCAACTTCAACGTGCGAGTCACGGTAACTGACACCGTGGGGGGTACGCAGTCGATCCTGCTCTACCTTACGGTGGCCTCTGCGCCCCCGCCCTCCACGACCACCACCACCACCACCACTGGCGGTAACACGAACGGGGGCTGAGCCTACTCCCGGCCACGGCGGGACCTGCCTAGCTGGCTAGGCTGCGCAGGTCGATAAACATCGACCCGATCGCAAAGACCGCAATCACCGCGAGCCCGGCGTACATGACCGGCAGCAACTTGGCCATGTCCACCCTGTAGGGACGGC
>JAJZDJ010000013.1 GCA_021828685.1 Actinomycetes bacterium
CCCCCGCCTCGCTCGCCGCCCCCGCCTTGCTCGCCGCCCCCGCCTTGCTCGCCGCCCCCGCCTTGCTCGCCGCCCCCGCCTTGCTCGCCGCCCCCGCCTCGGTGGCCGACCGCCGCGGCGCGCCGCCCGAGCGCCATGGCACCTAGCGCAGCCCATTCGCCTGGGACAGAGAACTCCGACCGTAGCCTTTCCTCGCCGCCGGGTCTCAACCTGAAAAACAGCGCCCCAAGCCCCTCGGACTCCGCCGCCAACAGGAGCAGCATCGTCGCAAATGATGTGTCTACGATCCAGTACGGCACGCTCCACGGCAACACGGACGACGACTTGTCCGCCGCGCTGTAACGCTTGTCATACGCAGCCTGGCTCGTCCACGGCACTATCACGACTGGAGCCCGCAGCAGGCCGGGTAGCGTCGGAGCGGCCAGCCATTCCACCGACGCATCAGCGGACCAAAAACGCGACGTCTGGTCGTGACCCTCAAGCACCAAGAAGGCCCACCCCTGCGTATGGCCGGCGGACGGGGCCCGGCGGGCCAGGTCGAGTAGTCGGTCGACGATCGACGGATCAACGGGCTCGTCGGAGAAGTCTCTGCACATCCGTCTCGACCGAACCAGATCTTCCAGCTCCATTTCCCGACCTTAGAGGTAATATTTACCCATGACCAGCTTCCGAGACCTGCTTCGAGACGCCAAGAGCCGAATCACGGAGACCGATACCGCCGGCGCGGAGGCGGAGATAGTTCGCCCGGGCACCGTGGTGCTCGACGTTCGTGAACCCGACGAGTACGAGCAGGGCGCCCTGCCGGGGGCTATCCACATCCCAAGAGGTTTCCTGGAGAGCACCGTCGAGGGCAAGCTCGCCGACAAGGAAGCCCGGATCGTCGTGTACTGCGCCGGCGGAACCCGCTCGGCGTTTGCCGCCGACACTCTGCAAACGCTCGGCTACAGCAACGTCGTCTCGATGGACGGCGGGTTCAACAAATGGAAGGACGAGGGCAGGAGCTGGTCGACTCCGGTGCGCCTGACCGCCGAGCAGCGTAACCGCTACCAGCGCCACATTCTCCTTCCGGAGGTCGGCGTGGAAGGCCAGGCGAAGCTCCTCGCCTCTAAGGTGCTCCTCCTCGGTGCTGGAGGGCTCGGCTCGCCGGCTGCGCTCTACCTCGCTGCGTCTGGCGTTGGCACGCTCGGCATCATCGACATGGACGTCGTCGACGAGTCGAACCTTCAGCGCCAGATTCTCCACAACCTCGACCGGGTCGGTGAGCGAAAAGTCGATTCAGCCAAGAAGACGCTCACCCTATTGAACCCCGACGTAAGTGTCGTCACCTACGACGTGCGTCTCGGGGCCGACAACGTTCTCGACATCTTCGCGGGCTACGACGTCATCGTCGACGGGACAGACAACTTCCCGACCCGCTATTTGGTCAACGACGCTTCGCTCAAGCTCGACATACCGGTCGTGCACGGTTCGATCTTCCGCTTCGAAGGCCAAGCTAGCGTCTACCTTCCCCATCAGGGCCCCTGCTACCGCTGCCAGGTTCCGGAGCCTCCTCCCGCTGAGCTGGCTCCCTCCTGCTCGGAGGCGGGTGTGTTGGGCGTCCTGTGCGGGATTATCGGCAGCATCCAGGCGATGGAGGCTATAAAGCTGCTCCTCGGGCTGGGAGACAGCCTGTCAGGGCGCCTTCTCGCGTACGACGCGCTCGAAGAGACCTTCCGTACCTTCAAGGTCAACCGTGACCCCGAGTGCGCAGCGTGCTCGATACCGAAAGAGCAGCTGGTGATCGCGGAATATGATGGGCTGTGCATGCCTCACCCGATAGCCCCTCCTGCGTGAACCGCCGACCCGGATCAAACGGCCCGACGTGAGCTTCGAGGACTTCTCCGACGTCCTCGACGGTAACCGCCGCTTCGCGGTGGATTACCGAGACCCGGGCCTCAAGGCGGTAGCAGCCCGTGGTTTGGCAGTGCTCACGTGTATGGACTCGCGCATCGACCCTCTCCGCATGCTCGGGATTTCGCCGGGGGACGCAAAAATCCTTCGAAATGCCGGCGCCCGCGTCACTGAGGACGTGCTACGCACCCTTGTCCTCGCGACCAACCTGCTCGGGGTCGAGCGTTTCATGATCGTTGCGCACACTAACTGCCGGATGACGAACGTGACGGAGGCGGACGTCCACGAAGCGGTAAGAGATGCAGGAGGTCCGGACACGCGAAGTCTCGCGTTCCTCACTTCCCTCGACGTTCACGAGTCGGTCCGCCAAGACGTCCAGCGTGTCAAGTCGTCGCCGTACCTGCCGGGCCTGGCCGTCGGCGGCTTCAGATACCACCTCGAAACGGGCGAGCTGGAGGCGATCTGCTGATCCGCAGGCCGCCCGGTTGGCGCGAGCAGCGATCGACCTAGCCAGCGAAGGGCCGTCCACGAGTTACCCCGGCCGTCCGCCACTCGCCCCGCCACCACCTTGCGCCCTATCCTCTCCAGGCATGGCCATCGACTCGTCAAATGCGGACCTGCGCCGGCTCGACTCGGGGATCGACATCAAGGCTGCTTACCTTCCGCGAGACCTCGAAGGATGGAACCCTGACTCACGCCTCGGCGACCCCGGGCGCTATCCGTACACCAGGGGCATCTACCCGACCATGTACCGGGGCCGCCCCTGGACGATACGCCAGTACTCAGGGTTCGGCACGGCGGAGGCCACCAACGAACGGTGGCAACTCCTCCTGGCGGGTGGCGGGACGGGGCTTTCGTGCGCTTTCGACCTGCCGACTCAGATGGGCTACGACTCGGATCATCCGAGAGCCGAGGGCGAAGTCGGCAAGGTAGGAGTGGCGATCGACTCGATAGACGACATGCGGGTCTTGTTGTCGGGTCTTCCCCTCGATCGGGTGACCACGTCGATGACGATCAACTCGACTGCGGCAATCCTGCTGCTGCTCTACCAGCTTGTCGCCGAAGAACAGGGAGTGCCTGCGGCGAAGCTCGGTGGGACCGTCCAAAACGACATCTTGAAGGAGTACGTTGCCCGCGGTACCTATATCTATCCACCGCGCCAGTCGATGCGCTTGGTGACAGATATTTTCGCCTACTGCAACGAGAACCTGCCATCGTGGAACACGATCTCCATATCGGGGTACCACATCCGCGAGGCGGGCTCCACCGCAGTCCAGGAGATCGCCTTCACGCTCGCCAACGGTGTCGCCTACGTGCAGGCGGCGCTCGACGCCGGGCTCGCCGTCGACGACTTCGCCCCGCGGCTTAGCTTCTTCTGGAACTCCCACAACAATTTCTTCGAGGAGATAGCGAAGTTCCGTGCGGCAAGGCGAATGTGGGCGAAGATCATGACGGAACGCTTCGGAGCCCTGGAGGAAAAAAGTAAGCTCCTCCGCTTCCACACCCAAACCGGGGGATCGACGCTCACTGCGCAGCAACCGGAGAACAACATCGCCCGTGTCACACTTCAATCACTCGCAGCTGTCCTCGGGGGAACCCAGAGCCTCCACGCAAACGGCTTCGACGAGGCGCTCGGACTTCCCACTGCGAAGGCTGCGACAATCGCCTTGCGAACACAGCAGATAGTCGCAAACGAATCGGGTGTCACCGACACCGCCGACCCACTCGCCGGCTCCTACTTCGTCGAGTCGCTCACCGAAGCGGTCGAGGCGGGTGCATGGGGGTATCTGGAGAAGATCGACTCTATGGGCGGGGCGGTCGCGGCAATCGAGGCGGGCTACATGCAAGACGAGATAGAGCAGGCCGCCTACGAATACGCCAAATCAATCGACACGACGAAGCGTGTCATCGTCGGTGTCAACCGCTACATTGACGATCAACCAGGCCACACGGAGGTTTTTCCGATAGATCCAGCCCTCGAACGCCATCAAGCGGACAGAGTCGCGGCCACTCGGCGGGACCGAGACCAGGCGTCGGTTGACGCCGCGCTCGGTGATGTAGCATCCGCGGCGCGCGGCACGTCCAACCTTCTCGTTCCGATGAAAGAGGCGCTGCGTCGCCGTGCAACGCTTGGGGAGGTGAGCGACGTGCTGCGAGCCGAGTTCGGCGTCTACCAGCCCGGGCGATAGCGATGGCGGTCAAGTTCGTGATCATCGGGGGAGGCCCCGCGGGAAACACTGCCGCCACCTACGCAGCCCGCCTCGGAGCCGAAGTCACCCTGGTGGAGCGCGACGTCGTCGGGGGAGCAGCCCATCTATGGGACTGCATCCCCTCCAAGACAATGATCGCCACAGGCGGAGCGATGAGCTTCTCGCGTCGAATCGAAGGCATGGGCCTATCGCACCAGGACGCCCGCCTCGACCTGGAAGTGCAGCGCGCGAGGATCGCCGAAATAGAGCACCATCTCCAGTCCCAAGTGACCCAGCTGTTAAGCAGCCAGGGGGTCCGCATGATCTCGGGGAGTGGTCGCCTGGCCGGTCCGCACCAGGTTCTCGCCGACACTGCCACAGAGAGCATCGAGCTCGACGCCGACGCCATCCTCATCGCGACAGGAAGCCGGCCGCGGATACCGGACTGGGCGCAACCCGACGGGAAGAGGGTGCTGACAACGCGCCAGGCATATCCGCCGCCAGAGATGCCAGAACATCTCGTGGTGATCGGTTCGGGCGTGACAGGCGTGGAGTTCGTTCACATGTTCACCTCGTTTGGTGCGAAGGTAACCCTTATCGTCAGTCGACAGCAGGTGCTTCCCGCCAAGGACCCGGAAGTTGCCGCAGCGCTCGAAGACGAGCTGCTGCGGCGCGGTGTCCGCTTGTTCAAAGGAGCGAGGGCCGAGAAGCTAGACATCACCGGTGACAAGGTGGAAGTGCACTGCGACGACGGGCGGATTGCGAAAGGTAGCCACGCGCTTCTTGCCATCGGTTCGATACCAAACAGCGACGGCCTCGGCTTGGAGTCCGCAGGAATCGTCACCGATGGTGGTTACGTCCCGATCAACCACCACTGCCAGTCCAACTTGGCCCACGTGTACGCCGCAGGAGACGTGTCGGGCAAGTTGCCATTGTCTTCGGTGGCTTCGATGCAGGGCCGCAAGATCGCCGAGCACGTGATGGGGATACACTCCCGCGAGCACCGCCACATCGACTACGAGAAGGCGGCCTCCGCGATCTTCACCGAACCTGAGATAGCCGACGTCGGTCTCGCAGAAGCGGACGCTTTCGCGTCCGGCCGCAAGATCCGCGTGACCAAGGTCCCGTATGCGGCCGCCGCCAAGGCGATGATCAACGACGACACAGGCGGGTTCGTGAAAATAATCTCCGATCCAGCCACTGGCGTGGTCCTGGGTGGATCCATAGTCGGACGACACGCCGCTGAGCTCATATCGGTACTGGCATTGGCCGTGACCGCCAACTTGAAGGTCACAGATATTGTCGAAAGCTGCCTCGCCCATCCCACACTGTCGGAGGCGCTGGCCGAAGCGGCGGAATAGACGCTCAGACGGGCGGAGACGCGAAGTCGCAGACGGTAGAAGCGCGCCCTCTCAGGCGATCACCACGACCACGTCGCCCGCCCCGACGGAGTCGCCGGGGGCGACTTTAACTTCGGTCACGGTGCCTGACGCCTCCGCGGTGATGTTGTTCTCCATCTTCATAGCCTCCAGAACCGTGACAGCTTGGCCGACCTCGACCTGGTCCCCGACGGCCACCAGGACCTTGACGATCGTTCCCTGCATCGGGACGGTTACCTGCCCGCTTCCCCCGCCCGCCGCGTGACCGTGGCCGGCGCCCCCGGCTCGGGGCCGGGCTGGGCGTGAGCCTGATGCCCCTGGCTTGCCTGCCTGCGGCAGTCCTTGCGCCGCCGAGGAGCCGTCGCCTTCGGGAACCCAAAGCTTTACCGAGAAGCGCTTGCCGTCCACCTCGACGTCCACGTCGCGGCGCACCAGGCCGTCGGCGGCCGCGGATGCAGGGGTCGACGCCGACGACACGCCGGTCAGGTCGAGGCCGTTCTCCACCCAGTTCGTCGAGTGGCGGATCGCCTGGAAGTCGGGGTGTTCGAGTATCGCTATATCGGCGGGGATCGTCGTGGCGGGCCCTTCGATGACAGTCTCGCGTAGCGCCCGCAGGGCCCGTCGCCGGGCTTCCTCGCGGTCGGTCCCCCACACGATGAGCTTGGCGATCAAGTTGTCGTAGTACTGGCTCACCGTGTCGCCGGGTCCATAGCCAGCGTCTACCCTCACGCCGAAGCCGTCCGGGCGATCAAAGCGGGTGATCGTTCCCGGGGACGGCAAGAAGCGTCCCCCCGCCGGGTCCTCAGCGTTGAGCCGGATCTCGATGGCGTGGCCGTTCGGCCGTATGTCCGCCTGGCTGATGCCGAGCGGTTCGCCGGACGCGACCTGCAACTGGAGCGCCACGAGATCGCGACCGTAGACGAGCTCTGTCGCGGGATGCTCCACCTGCAGGCGAGTGTTCATCTCCAGGAAGAAAAAGTCGCCGTCCTGGTAGATGAACTCTACGGTGCCGGCGTTAACGTAGCCGCAAGCCTTCGCTACCTTGACGGCCGCTTCACCCATAGCTGCGAGAGTCTCCTCGGGTATACCCGGTGCGGGAGCCTCCTCGATCAGCTTCTGGTGCCGGCGCTGCGCCGAGCAGTCCCTGGTTCCGAAATAGACGACGCTTCCGTGGGTGTCGGCGAAGACCTGTACCTCGACGTGTCGCGGCCAGGTGAGGTAACGCTCGAGGTAGCTCTCAGAACGCCCGAAGGCTTTCTCCGCCTCCCGCTGCGCCGATTCGAGTGCGGCGGCGGCGTCCTCGGCGCGCGACACGACTCTCATGCCGCGACCGCCTCCGCCGTACGCCGCCTTGATAGCGACCGGCCACCCGTTCGTTTCGCCGAATGCGATGACCTCGTCGGGCGAGGCCAGAACTTTCGTGGTGCCAGGGACCCCGGCCACGTCCGCGCGGGCCGCCGCAAGGCGTGAGCTGATCTTGTCGCCCATGACCTCGATCGCCTCGGGGGGAGGCCCGATCCAAACGGCGCCAGTCTGCGAGACAGCCCGTGCAAAGTCGGCGTTCTCGGAGAAGAACCCGTAACCGGGGTGAAGGGCGTCCGCCCCCGAGCGGGCGAGCACGTCCAGGATCTTGTCGGTAGCGAGGTAGCTCTCGGAGGCGTTCTGACCCCCTATCGAGTACGCCTCGTCCGCCATGCGGACGTGCATGGCGTCGCGGTCCAGATCGGAGTACACCGCGACGGTGGCAACGCCGAGTTCCCGTGCGGTCCGGATCACCCTGACGGCGATCTCTCCGCGGTTCGCAATAAGCACCTTGTTGAGCACGAGAAAGCATTCTGACATCGTGAGGAGCGCCGGGCTAGTCCGCGCTTTCTTCCGGTAGCCCAGCCGACGGTTAGAGTTGGGGATCCGCTTCGCCGACGTACGCCGTCTTGCCTCCACGACATCCACCAATAGGGTGGTCGCCGAGGCGGCAGCAGCGGGTGCCACCGAAGGGCTTGTGGTGGTGGCGGACTTTCAGACCGCCGGCCGGGGTCGCCTCGACCGCAGTTGGGAAGCCGCGCCTGGCGACGCTTTGTTGGTCTCGGTCCTGTTGCGTCCGGACCGTCTGGCAGTCGAGCGATGGCACCTCTTGAGCGCAGCGGCGGCTCTGTCTGCTCGCTCTGCGTGCGCGGACGTCGCCGGCGTCGACGCAAGGATCAAGTGGCCGAACGACCTGTTGGCGGGAGAGTCAGGGGCGAAGTTGGCGGGGATACTCGCCGAGGCGACCGTCGGCGAGGTGGTCGTCGTCGGAATGGGTCTGAACGTGCACGGGGGGCCGCCCGGCGCCGCGGTGCTTGACCACCTTGCCGGGCGTCGGATCTCGCGGTCGGAGCTGCTCGAGTCATGGCTTGAGGCTCTGGAGCGCAGGCTCGACGATTGGGATGCGGTTGCGTCCGACTACTCGAAGGGCTGTAACACGGTCGGCAAGCGCGTCAACGTCGATCGTGGAGCGACTGGGGTCCTGCGTGGCCTCGCGACAAGGGTTGACGCCGCTGGCCGCCTTATCGTGAGATCGGACTCATCCGAGGAAGTGGCCGTGTCGGTGGGAGACGTCACCCACCTGACATGAGGGCCGTGCTCAGTGGTCGGTGGTAGCGTCTCGGCCGTGAAGGCCCTAATCCTCGCCGGCGGAGCAGGAACCCGGCTGCGTCCGATAACCCACACACGGGCGAAACAGCTCGTGCCCGTAGCGAACAAGCCGATCCTCTTCTACGGCTTGGAGGCGATCGCCAGCGCAGGAATCAAGTCGGTCGGGATCGTCGTCGGGGACACGGAAAGAGAGATTCGAGAAGCAGTCGGGGACGGTTCGCAGTGGGGACTGGAAGTCACCTACCTACCCCAAGAAGCACCGCTAGGCCTCGCTCACGCGGTGCTCATTGCAAGAGATTTCCTCGCGGAGGACGATTTCGTCATGTATCTGGGTGACAACCTACTCCAGCAGTCCCTCGAGGACTTTGTCGAGCGGTTCGAAGCGGACTGCCGAAGGGCCAGCGCACCTACCCTCGACGGGACCCATCCGGAAACCCCTTGCGCCCAAATCCTTCTCAAGGTTGTACCCGATCCCCAACATTTTGGGGTGGCGGAACTCGGGGAGGACGGCTCGGTCCTTAGACTCGTGGAGAAGCCGGCGAACCCGGCAAGCAACCTGGCGCTAGTCGGCGTGTACCTTTTCGACGCGCGGATCCACGAGGCCGTCGCTGCTATCAAGCCGTCGGCACGTGGTGAGCTCGAGATCACAGACGCCATCGGATGGCTTGTGGAGCAGGGTCTGCGGGTGCGTACCGAGGTGCTCGAAGGCTGGTGGATCGACACCGGCAAGCTGACACCGCTACTCGAAGCCAACAGCCTCATCTTGGAGACCCTGGAGCGTCGCATCGACGGTGACGTCGACGAGCATTCCGAGGTGGAGGGACGGGTAGTGCTCGAAGGTGGGGCAACCCTCCGACGCAGTCGGGTTCGAGGGCCGGCGGTGATCGGTGCAGGTACGACAGTGACCGACAGCTTCATAGGCCCGTTCAGCGCTATCGGCAGGCGCTGCACCATATCGGGAAGCGAGGTGGAGCACGCGGTCATCCTCGACGACTGCAACGTCGTCGAGGCCGGACGACTGGAGGACTCGCTTCTCGGCCACCACGTCGAGGTGACCAGGACGGCCCGCCGTCCGAGCGCGACGCGGCTAATGGTCGGCGACCACTGCAGCATCGACCTCCAGTAGCCGGCTCCCGATAGGGCGCCACCGTCAACGGGGAGTCGGCCCGCCCTCGCCATTGGCTGCCGTGTTCGTCGCCCGGCTGCGCACGGCACCGACGAGGCGCCCTAGGGCCGGAAGGGCGGCACTGAGAATTGCGCGATCCTCGGCGTCGAGATCCGCGAGGGCTCCGGCCAGCAGATCCAGGCGTTGGTCGCGCCATTCGGTGAGCTCGCTGCCGGCGAGCTCGGTGAGGTGCAGGCGCACCACCCGCTGGTCAACGTCATCTGGGCGGCGCTCGACCAGGCCGGCGCCTGCGAGTGCTCTGGCTAAGGTGCTCACCGTATTGGGCGCCAGACGCAGCGTCACGGCAGCTTCGCCTATGCGGATGCCCGGCTGGCGGCGCACCAGGTTCAACAACTCAAGGTACGACGGTGGCAGCAACTGCATCCCGAGAGGGCGACCGAGGACCCGCCGGCGGATCACCCGGAAGCAGAGAAAGAGAGTCTCCGCCTCTTCGGTCAAGCGCGACGCGATCGCCGAAGGCATAGACGACCCCGCGGATTTCGACTCCGCGGATATCGATTCGGTCGGGCGCACCTAGCTGGTCCCGCTTTCGGGCATGGCGCGAAGACAGCCCCATCCGTAGCTCGATCTCCACCGCGCGCGAGCACGATATCGACATTCTTGATGGGCTGCGCCACTCGGTCGAAGGGTAGGCATGGCCGCTGGCTGCCTGGCAGCATCTGAGCAATTACACACATTCATAACACTTTCCTCACACTCTCCTAACGCGTCGTGCCCATAGAGCCCCGTCGAGACCTGTAACCTATCCTGTCTGTGACAGATCATTTGTTCGGGTGGCGAAAGGCGTCTGCTTCGAGGGTGGTCGAGATGGTGGAGCTATGAAGGGACTGTTGATCCAAACGGGGGAATGGGTCGTGTTTCGATATAGGGCTGTCTGGTCATCGATTAGGAGTGGCTTAAGCAGTGGCCGGCCTAGAAGGCTCGCCGGTCGCTTACAGCGGCGCCGTCTCAGGATCGTGGCGTTGATCGCGGTGGCTGCTCTCTTGCTCAGCGGAGGCGTCGACGCGTTCGCTAGTGGTTCTGGCCATGGCGGGAAACATGGCAAGACCCGCTCTCGCAAGGGTTCTGCAGTCACAGCGGTGGAAGTAGCGGTGGCACGTTCGGGGAAAGCAGTATCTGAGTTCTCGCTGTCAGGAACAGTGGCAGCGCAGGCAACGCTCGACGTGACGCCGTCAGCGGCCGGCCGGGTCGCTGCTGTGGATGTAACCTCCGGTGAGCGTGTGACGGCTGGGCAGGTGATCGCCGTGGTGAGCAACCCGCTGGTGGCCGATCAGGTGACCTCGGCGCAGGACGCGCTTGACCTAGCGCAAGCCAAGTTGCAGGCCGGACTAGCCGGAGCGAGTCCCCAAACAGTCGCTGTTGCGACAGCGGGTTTGGCTAAGGCGCAGGCCAGCCTGTCGGCAGCGCAAGTCGCTTACCAAGATGCCCAAGTCTCGACCCAAGCTAGTCAACAGGCGGCCATAGCCTCCGCACAGATCGCACTCACCAAGGCCGAGGACAACTTATCCACTGCACAGGCTGTGGCCCAGGCCACGCAGGCGACGGCAGGATCCGGGCAGGCCGCCACGCTCAGCGCCGCACAAGCAGGTCTTTCCAAGGCGCAGCAAGCCCTTGCGGCCGCTCAGAGCAGCGAGCAGACAGCTCAAACCGTCTACCAAGACACCCAGGCGCAGGTGTCCCAGAACGGGCAGGCTGCAGTGGCTAGCGCCCAGGTCGGCTTGGTCAAGGCGCAGGCTGTTGCGGCGGGCGCACAGGCAACGGTGTCCCAGGCGCAGGCTGTGGTGGCCTCCGCTCAGTCCGACCAGAACGATTCGACGGCCGATACCAGCCCTGCAGACACCGACAGCTCAGACGCGGCGCAGCTCTCAGCATCCGAAAACGCTCTTAGTACCGACGAAGCGAACCTGGCCGCTGCTAACGCCGCTGTCTCCCAGTCGCAGCTCGCATTGACCCAGGCGCAGTCCCCGCCACCGTCGGCGTCTGTCACCCAAGCCCAGAATGCAGTTGCTCAAGCACAGAGCGCGGTGAGCGAAGCGCAGACCGGCGTACAACAGGCGGAGCAGCAGCTGTCGGTGGCGCAGTCGCCGCCGCCTTCGGCCGCGGTTATCCAGGCCCAGGCAGCGGTCACACAAGCGCAGCTCGCTTTGCAGCAGGCTCAGCTTGGTCTAAGTGACGCTCAAGCTTCCAATCCGAGTGCCGTCAACCAGGCTGGGGCGTCGCTGAACGAGGCACAAGCAAGTCTGTCATTGGCCCAAGCCCAGGCGGCGCAGTCCGAGGCTTCCCCAAACTCGTTGGCTACGACACCACTCGCCGACGCCGTCGCCCAGGCTGAGATCCAGGCGGAGATGGCCCAGACCACGGCTAGCCAGGGAACAATCACAGCTCCTTTCGCGGGGACCGTCACCTCGGTGCCGGTAGTGGTCGGCCAAGAGGTGGGTGCAGGAACGACTCTGGTAGTAGTCCAAGCGAGCCAGCTAAGCGTGGTGGCCCCCGTGGCACAGCAGGACCTACCGCTCGTCCATCCCGGTGAGACTGCTACCGTCACCGTGCCGGGAGAGTCGACTTCGCTGACGGGAACCGTTGCGGGTCTATCGGTGACAGGGAACCCGAGTTCGCTCAGCTTCACAGTCACCGTTACCCCGTCCAGCGTTCCGGCGTGGCTGCTGGTTGGCGAGTCAGCAGCGATGCAGGTGGTCGTCCGATCTTTCGCGCCGGCCGTGCTTGTACCAGCCGAGGCGATTGTATCGTTGAACGGCTCCCCGCAAGTTTTCGAGATGCAGGCGAATAACACGGTGAAGCTGGTCAGCGTAACTCCTGGCGTGACCGACGGGACCACGACTATGGTGACCGGTCTTTCAGCGGGAGCCAAGGTCGTTGCGGTCGGCCAAACCTATCTTGCTAGCGGGGACAGGGTGCGCTCCTCGGGGACAGTGGCGGTCCAATCGACGGTAGACGGCACTGCGGTGGCAGGTTTGGCAAACGCCACCCTCGTAACCCCGCCGGGAGCCCCCAGTGGAACCAAATCCGTCAGTACCGGTGCCAGCAGCGGTAGCGGTGCCACTGCGAGCACTGCTGGTGGTGCTGGTGGGAAAAAGGGTTGACTTCGGCCCGCGCTCCGAGGTGGCGCCGTGGATAGCGATCCAGAGGAGACGCCACAGTTGGACGGTAATGACGATTCGGCACTCCCGCCGGTCGAAATACATCCTGCAGGTGTAACCACTTCACAAACGTCGTCGACTCGCTTCAATCTGACTGCCCTGTCGGTCCGTCGTCCGGTGACCATCTTGATGATCATCGGGCTGTTCTTGGTGTTCGGTGTTGTCGCGTTCACCAAGCTTCCTGTCAGGCGCCTACCGAATGTCAACTATCCATTCGTGCGGGTAGCGATATCAGATCCGGGCACGAATGCGGCAACGGTCGCCCAGACGATCACGACGCCGGTAGAAAAGGCGCTCAGCTCCCAGTCCGGTGTTGTCACTATGACCGGTACGTCATCGGCGGGTCGTTCGACGGTTGCGCTCCAGTTCACGGGAGGTACCAACGTCGGCTTGGAGTCGGCCAGCATATCGTTGGCGTTGCAGAAGCTCGCCAGGGCGCTGCCGAGCACAGCAAGCCCTCCTGCGATCCTACAAGCGAACCCGAACGCGCTGCCGATGATGGATGTCGCGCTTTCGGGGCCGCTCGCCCCGTCGCAATTGCTCGACCTCGCTACCAACCTTGTTGCGCCGTCCTTGCAGGAAATCCCCGGGGTGTCCCAGGTGACCGTGGTGGGCGGTAGGTCAGTAGTAGTAACTGTCAACTTGTCGACGTCGGCTTTGCAGGCCTACGGCGTGTCGGTGACCCAGGTGGCCGGCGCATTGCGGGGGCAGAACACTGCTGTCACTGGCGGGGTCACTGTGGTCGGGGAGCACGAGCTATTGGCACGTGTTCACGGAGGTTACACCTCGGTGGCGCAACTTGCGTCAGTTCCCGTCGCAACCCGCGCGGGCGGCGACGTCCTGCTCGGCGACGTTGCAAGCGTCAGTCAAGGCCTCGCCCAAGCCCAGTCAGCCGCCACTCTTGACGGCGCTCCCGCTGTCGGTCTAGTAATCAGTGCCTCGTCGACCGCGAACTCCCTAGCGGTAGACAGCGCCATCCGGGGCACTCTGGTCAGCTTAGAGCCACAACTCCCAGCGGGGGTCTCTACCACCATCACAGGCGATATCACGAATTATGTTCGTGCCGCGCTGAGCAATGTCGAGCTGGACCTGTTCCTCGGTGTCTTCATCGCCGCACTCGTCTTGGCGCTGTTCCTCCATCGCCTCACCAACACGCTCATCGTGGTTCTAGCCATCCCTGTCTCGCTGATCGCCACCTTCGCTGCGATGTATTTTATGCATTTCAGCCTCGATCTCATATCGCTGATGGCGTTGTCATTGTTGATAGGCATTCTCGTCGACGACTCAATCGTGGTCCTCGAGAACATTCACCGACATCGAGCTATGGGCAAGTCCCCGGCGACCGCGGCGATCGACGGGAGAATGGAGATCGGTGCTGCCGCTGTAGCGATCACTCTCACCGATGTGGTCGTCTACCTTCCTGTCGCCTTTGTGTCAGGCAATGTCGGTCAGCTGTTCCGCGAGTTCGGCTTGACGATCGTTGCCGCCACGTTGCTGTCACTTTTCGTGTCGTACACGTTGACACCGATGCTGGCTGCCCACTGGGCGGGGCGACCAGACGCGCAACGCAGTGGGCCTATCGCTCGCTTCTCGGCGTCCTTCGGCCGCGGTTTCGACGCCGGATTTGATGCGCTACGGCGCCGATACCGTGGGGTCATCGCCTGGGCGCTTTGCCACCGTCTCGCCGTCTCCATGGTAGCCGTCGCGGCCGCGCTCGGCAGCGTCCTCATCACCCAATCGGGTGTGTTGGCAACCACCTTCGTCCCCGCAGAAGACAATGGTGTCATCACGATCAACGGTACGCTTCCCCCCGGGACCCCCCTGGCCGGCGACCAGGCAACTTTGGCCAGTTTCGCAAAGCGGCTGCAACACCTGCCGGGAGTGACCGACGTCTTCGTGTCCGCCGGCTACAGCGGCGGTACAGGCGCCGCGTTCAATCTCGGACAGATCACCGTCGATCTTGCTCCGAAAGGATCGCGACCTTCAATAAAAAGCTACGAGACGACGGTAACCAAGCTCGCACGTCGCTACCCGGGACTCACCGCCCACGCCCACGTACAGAACCCGTTCATCGCCGGCGGGGCCCGTGCAGCAACCGTGGAGGTCCTCGGACCCGACCTCACCCAACTCGACCAGATCGCAGCCGCAATTCAAACGACGCTCACGGGCAACCCGAACGTCTCCCAGATCTCGACGTCGGTACCCACACCGACCCCGGAACTGTCGATCAACGTCGATCAAGCGGAAGCCGCCTACCTCGGTGTCAATACCGCTACTATCGGCTCGACGGTAGCAGCGACACTCGGAGGGGTCACCGTGCCGCCGCTGGTTGTGTCGTCGACTGCGCCGGTAGAGCCCATTCAACTGGAGGTAAACGGGGGAGTGACGCTAACCCCGGCACAACTCGAGGCGATCCCGATCCCTGCCGCCCACGGTACGGTGCCCCTATCGAGTGTGGCGACCCTTACTGTTGCTCCGGGCCCAGGAAAAATCACCCAGATCAACCGGGAATATGCCGTCTCGATTTCAGCGTCGAGCCCGACAGGCAACTCCGGGCCGGCCACCGCGGCGCTACTAGCTGCGGCCCGCCAGTCGGGATTGCCCACCGGCTATTCAATACAAGTTGCGGGTCAAGCTCTCCAGCAGCAACGGGCGTTTGGCCCGTTGCTGGCCGCACTGGCGCTCTCCGTGCTGCTGATCTATATGCTGCTCGCTGCACTATACGAATCGCTGCTCGATCCTCTATCGGTAATGCTCGCCGTACCGCTTGCCAGCGTCGGCGCACTAGGGGCCCTTTGGGTTGCTCACCTGCCAATCTCGATCTTCGCGTTGCTGGCCATGATCATGCTGGTCGGCATCGTGTCAAAGAACTCCATCTTGCTCATCGATTACACGAAGACGCTCCGCAAGCGGGGTGTTCCAAGAACTCAGGCGATCATCGAGTCCGGCGCGACACGGATCCGGCCGATACTCATGACAACCGCAACCATGATCGGAGCCATGCTTCCGCTGGCGCTAGGAACTGGGTCGGGCGCTTCGGAACGCATGCCGGTCGGGACCGTGCTCATCGGGGGTTTAGCATCCTCCACCCTGCTTACGTTGCTAGTGGTCCCGGTCCTCTACAGCCTTGTCGATGACACCTCGGTGCGCCTCCGCCGACTTCTCGGCCGTCACCAACCTCCGCCACCCACCCCCCAAGCCACCACGAAAGCTGCTATGCCTTGACCGATAGCCTACTCCAACAACCCGACAAGACACTCCAACCCAACACTGCGTTGACAGTTACCATCCTCACGCCAAAGGCGCCGTGAACGGCCGTAGTCGAGCGAAGCGGCGTAACCCAACCGACAAAAGACCGGGGGAACCCAGACCGTACATTGCATATCGGGCTAACCTCGGCGCCCATGAGAATCCTGGTCACTGGTGGTGCCGGCTTCATCGGCTCGAACTACGTGCGCCGAGTGCTGGAGACGACCGACGACACGGTGACCGTGTACGACGCCCTCACATACGCGGGCAATCTGTCCACCCTCGCCGACGTCGACGCCCGTTTCGGTGGTCGCTACCACTTCGTGCACGGCAACATCTGCGACCTTGACGCCTTCACGCAGGCAGCGAAAGGCCAAGACGCCGTCGTGCATTTCGCCGCCGAGAGCCACGTCGACCGTTCGATCGCCGGTCCGGAGGACTTCGTAGTGACCAACTGCGTCGGAACGAACGCGATCATGCATGCTTGCAGGACGCTCGGCGTCGGCCGCGTGGTGCACGTCTCCACCGACGAGGTCTACGGGTCGGTCGAAACCGGTGACAGCGTCGAGGGCGACCCGCTCGACCCGCGTTCGCCCTACAGCGCGTCGAAAGCGGGTTCTGACCTGATCGCGCTGTCGTATTTCACCACCTACCAGACTCCCGTGATGGTCACGCGGTCTTCGAACAACTTCGGTCCTTGGCAGTACCCGGAGAAGGTGATACCACTCTTCACCACCAACCTGCTCGACGGTCTCAAAGTTCCGCTCTACGGAGACGGTCTCAACCGCCGGGACTGGCTGTACGTAAACGACAACTGCGCCGCAATCGACCTCGTGCTGCGTTCAGGTCGACCGGGCGAGATCTACAACATCGGTGCCGGCAACGAGCTGGCCAACCGAGACCTCACGGACAGGCTGCTTGCGCTCGCATCGGTCGGCGAGGAGATGGTCTCCTACGTCGAAGATCGTTTGGGCCACGATCGCCGGTACTCGGTGGACTCGACGAAAGTCCGCAACCTCGGGTGGGCCCCCTCCGCCGACCTGGAGGAGGCTCTGGCGGCGACGTACTCCTGGTACAGGGACAACCGCTGGTGGTGGGAACCGCTGCGGACGCAGCGATGACCGTCTCTGGTGGCGCCACCGTCTCTTCGGAGCCTTGCGGGCGACGACGTTGAAGCTTCTCGTTACGGGCGCTCGCGGCCAGCTAGGAAGCGAGATAACCGCACTCGTCGAGGGGGACCCGACTGTCGACCTCGTGGCGGCGTCGGGTGCCGACCTCGACGTTGCCGAACGCCCGGCCGTCCTCTCCGCCGTGTCGGGCTACGCCCCCGACCTGATTATTCATGCCGCCGCGTGGACCGCGGTTGATGCATGCGAGAGCGATCCGCAGCGGGCGTTTCGGGTCAACGCTCTAGGGAGCCGAAACGTAGCCGAGGCGGCGAGGCGTTGCGGGGCCCATCTCGTCGCGATGTCCACGGACTACGTCTTCGATGGTACCGGCCTCCGTCCCTACAACGAGTGGGACACGACGAACCCATTGTCGGTGTACGGAAGCTCGAAGCGTGCCGGTGAGCAGGAGATCCTTTCCGGGTGTCCGAGCGCTACGATCGTGCGTACCTCCTGGGTGTGCGGCTTGTACGGGGCCAATATGGTCAAAACCGTGCTCCGCTTGGCCGCTGCGGCGGCGCCGCTGCGCTTCGTGGATGACCAGGTCGGCTGTCCGACGTTCACTTCGGATCTCGCCCCGATGCTCCTCCGATTGGGCGAGGAACGAGTGCCTGGCGTGGTACATGTCACCAACGCGGGGCCGACGAGCTGGTACCAGTTCGCCCGTGACGTGATCAGCGCGAGCGGGGGCGATCCCGAGCGCGTCGAAGCCGTCGCGACGGACGACCTCCTTCCCGCGCGTCCTGCACCGCGACCCAGGAATTCTGTCCTCGACAATCTGGTCCTCCGCTTACACGGCTTCGATCTGCTAGCCGACTATCACGATCCGCTGACCCGGGCTGTCAGGGCACTGAACGCCTGACATGACGTCACAACCAGCCCCGATGGAGGAGGCCGCAGAGGCGTCCGTCAAGGTGGCGGCTGTAGTCGTCAACTTCAACACCGCCCCCGACCTTCGCCGATGCCTGAGCTCCCTTCGGCGCGAGCAAGTCGAGCGGATCGTCGTGGTCGACAACGGATCTCGCGACGATTCGAAGGAAGTTGCCGAGGCGGCAGGCGTCTACTGGGTCGCAAGCGGAGGTAACGTCGGCTACGGCCGGGCAGCGAACCTCGGCGTGCTTCACCCTGAGATCGCATCGAGCCCGCTGTTTCTCGTGTGCAATCCCGATATCGAGATTCGACCGGGGGCGGTGGCGGAACTACGGAGGACCCTTTGCCGAAACTCCAGGCTCGGGGTGGTCGGACCCAGACTGGTGAACCCTGATGGATCGCTTTATCCCTCGGCGAGGGCTTTTCCGTCGCTGCTCGACGCGGTCGGCCACGCGCTGGTAGGGCTAGTCGTCGCGGACAATCCTTTTACCCGACGCTACCGGATGATCGACTGGGACCACTCGGAGGCTGCGCTGGTCGACTGGGTGTCGGGGGCTTGTTTTCTCGTGCGTCGTGATGCCTGGGTCCAGGTCGGCGGCTTCGACCCGGCGTACTTCATGTATATGGAAGACGTCGATTTATGCTGGCGTCTCGGGGCTGCCGGTTGGCGGGTCGCCTACGAGCCGAGGGCCGTAGTCGAGCACACCCAAGGAGTTGCCGCCGATATGCACCCTTACAGAATGCTCCTTGCACATCACCGATCGATGTGGATTTTCGCGCTTCGAAGCACCACCGGGAGGGTTCGAGTTCTGCTTCCCGTCATCTTCGCCGGTCTGAGCGCACGTGCCGCCGTCGCGTTGCTACGACGCTTTCTGGCCGGAGCCCGCAAGGGGTTGGCTGGGAGACGCTCGCTTGACCGGCTAACCTGACCGCCGACATGGGCAAGGCTTCGTCTAGCAAAAAGGTGGCCCGAGCCGCCGGAATCGGTAGCGGGAAAGGACGGCGACGCCAGACCCCGTGGGGTTACTTCGCGGCTATAGCGATCATCGTCGTGCTCGGCCTCGTCGGAACGGTGACAAGCCGCAACCGCCTGATAGCGCAGATCAACAACGCCGGCGGTACCGCACCCACCGTCGGAACCACGTGGTACGAGGGGTACTCGGTGTACGCGTGCGGGAAGTTCCTTCCGCCTGTCAAGGCTCCGTCGCCCAATCCCCAGGGAATCAGCACCGCCCAGACCGACATCATCACGATCGCCCCAAAGGTGAAGGCGGCCGCTGGCAAGAACGCCACTCTCGGCAAGTTCGCCTCGGCGGTCGGCATGAAGCTAAACGCAGCGGAAGTTCAGCTTCCGGGCGGTCACCTCTATCTGGACGGCAACACGTGTGAGGGCAAGCCGGGCCACGTGTACGTCAAGCAGTTCGCCTACGTCGGTGACACGGTCGGAGAGCTGTACAACGGCGCAAAGAACCAACTGCCCAAGCTCGATCCGGCCGCTGTCCCGTTGAGCAACGGCGTGCTTATAACGATCGCGTTCGTCCCGTCAGGCAAGGCGTCGTCGATCCCTGCCCCGCCGGCATCGGTGGGCAAGGCCCTCACGGCTCTTCAGGCGGCGGCGTCTTCGACGAGCACGTCCACGACTACCCCCGCAGCTTCGACTGCTACGACAGTGCCGTCAAAATCCGCGGTGACTACCGCACCTTCGAAGACGGCCTCTACGACAGCCCCCGCAGCCTCGAAGACTCCGGCGACGTCGACGCCGAACACCACGTCCAAGGGTTGACGTGAAAGCAGTCGTCCTCGTGGGCGGCGAGGGCACCCGCCTCCGACCCCTGACGTTGAGCGCACCCAAGCAGATGCTGCCGATCGGCGGAAGGCCGATGATCGAGCGGGTTCTCGAGTGGCTCTCGCTTCACGGTATAAGCGAGGTCGTCCTGTCGCTCGGATATCGGCCGGACGCATTCATCGACGCATACCCGTACGGCGAGAGCTGCGGGGTCAGGCTTCGCTACGCAGTCGAACCGTCGCCGCTCGACACGGCCGGAGCGATACGATTCGCCGCCGAGAACGCCCAGGTCGACGAGACGTTCGTAGTCGTCAACGGCGACGTCCTAACAGACCTCGATGTCAGTCGACTAGTGGCCTTCCACCGGGAGCATGAGGCGGAAGCGACGATAGCTCTTACGCCCGTGGAGGATCCTTCCTCGTTCGGGGTCGTGCCCACCGACCGCACCGGTCGCGTCGAGGCGTTCATAGAAAAGCCGACCAAAGCTGAAGCGCCGACCAACCTGATCAATGCCGGCACCTACGTGCTGGAGCCATCGGTGCTCCACCGCATCCCGCGTGGCAGGAAAGTCTCGATCGAACGCGAGACGTTCCCTGAGTTGGTCCGGGAAGGACGCCTCTTCGCTCTCGGGTCAGACGCGGCGTGGCTAGACGCCGGAACCCCGGCAACTTTCCTCGAAGCGAACCTCGTCTACGCGGCGCACGGAGCGGGCGTAACACTCGACGGGTACGCTCGACCCTGGGCGGTCAAAGGAACGCCACAAGCGACCGTGCGTCGAAGCGCGATCGGGGCCAATGTCGAGCTCCACGAGGGATCCTTGATAGAAGGCTCGGTGCTCATGGAGGGCGTCGTCGTAGGAGCAGGCGCTCGTGTGATCGATTCGATAGTAGGCCCGAGGGCGAGGATCGGCGACGGCGCACGCCTTGAGGCTCTGTGCGTGATTGGAGCCGGACACACCGTCGAAGCCGGACTGGCCATCTCGGGCGTCCGGCTACCCGCCTGCCCGTAGTCGAACGGCCGCCCTGGCGGCGCGATGACTCGGACTTCGCAGGCTTCGCGATCGCGTCAGGTTCCGGTCACCTGAACAGGTCCTCCTGGTGCGGCCGGACGATCTCGTCGCGAACTGAGGACTCTCGAAGCCACGCCGGGTCTATCCCCCTGACGACAGCAACGGGTATCCCTCTCGACTTGCCCATGACCAGCTCGGCCGCTCCGGCGATCTCGTCGGCGACGCACACTTCGGTGACGGCGAGCTCTCGTCCGAGTGCGTCACGGGTGCCGCGCAGATCGACGACGGCCGCGACCCCCGCCGACCCGATAGCCACGTCGGTTACCCCCCTCCTCCATGTACGTCCGAAGGTGTCGGAGACGATCACGGCAAGGCGCAGGCCGGTTCGCGCAACCAGCGCGTTCCTGATCCAGCGGGCCGAGCGGTCGGGGTCGACGGGAAGGAGCGCCGCCCATCCCTCCTCCACGTTCGACAGGTCGACACCCGAGTTGGCGCAGATGAACCCATGACGCGTCTCGGTCATGACCAGGTCTCCTCTGCGGCGGAGTACCCGGACGGCCTCGGCTTCCACGTGGATCTTGTGCGATAGCGGATCGGTCGGGTCGACAGCGACCAGCCGGCCTTCTGCCTTGGACACCACCTTTTGCGTGACGACGACCACGTCGCCGTCGACGAGCTCGGTGGCCGCAAGGATGGCTTCTGCGAGATCGTCGCCGGGGCGGATCTCGCCTATCCCGCCGACGGGAAGGAGAGTGACCGTCACCGCGGCCACGACCCGTCGAAGCTGCCGAGCGACACGGAAGTGCTCGTCGGCGCCGAAGCTGCATCGAAGCGGTCTGCTTCACTGATCCCTGTCGTTCGCCCAGCTGAGTGACGCAGGACCTCCCGGGCAAGATTAGCGGCCTCGGTGCGCCCGGCCATCACAGTTGGGTATACGACGGCCTTCATGCCCTCTTCCTCGACTTTCCCTGCGAGCGAAGCGTCCGAGTCGTCGATTACAAGTGTTGCTGCGTACGGCGCCCAAAGTCGGGCCACGCCGGCGGCTGACGGCTCGCAACCGAGCTCGCGGAGCATCCGGTCGGCCGGTCCCTTGAGAGCTCGGCCCGCCACGATCGGCGATACTGCAACGGTCGACTCGCGTCTGGCGGCGACTGCGTCGCCTATACCCCCCGTCGCAAGCACCGGCCCGATCGACACGACCGGGTTCGACGGGCAGATCACGACAGTCTCCGACGCTTCGATGGCATCGATCACGCCAGGGGCTGCTGCCGCGTCCTCTATGCCGCTCAGTCTCACCCCCCTGACCGCCACCTCGTGGTGCTGCTTCACGAAGTACTCCTGGAAGTCGACTTCAGTACCGGCCGGCGAGCCGTCGTCGATCAGGATCTTCGTTCGGACCGGCTGGTCCGACATGGGCAGGAGCCGTACTTTGACCGACCAGCGCGCTGCGATCTCGGCGGCCACCTCGCTGTACGTCGCCCCCTCCGCCAAACGGCTCGTCCGGTAGAGGTGCGTGCCCAGGTCGCGATCGCCGAGGTTGAACCAGCCGAGACGCCCGCCGCTCAGAGCTCGAAGCTCGGACATCGCCTCCCAGGTCTCATCTTGGAGGCCCCACCCAGTTCCGGAGTTGATGGCGCCAGCCAGCGTGTAGGTCACCGTGTCAAGATCCGGGCAGACGTGCAGGCCGTGTACGACAGTGTCGTCCCCCGTGTTGACGACGGCGGTGATCTGCGCTGGGTCGACAGCGGCTGCCAGCCCGGTGAGCATCCGGGCAGCTCCTACACCGCCAGCGAGCGCAACAATCACCTTCCAAGGCTACTGTCGGCCGTGTCGGAGGCGCACACGCCGGCCGTCGCGGCTGTGCACCTGCGCGAAGACTGTTTCGAAATCGACCCCGCCGCCGCTTCGAAGTGCCGTGCGCTGGCGGCGGGCCTGCGTACTCGACTTCGACTCGGGGAGGAGGTCGACGACCGCAGCGGCCAGGGCGGCGGGGTCCGAGGGGCGAACCAGGCGGCCGGTGGCCGGCGTGGCCTCGCCACCCAGGATCTCCACAGGTCCCCCGGCATCGCCGGCAACGACCGGTATCCCGCAGGCGAGCGCTTCGACGATGACGAGGCCGTACGGTTCGGGCTCGGACGATACGGCGACGAACACGTCGCAGTCGGCCATCAGTTCTGCCACATCGTCGCGGGGTCCGAGCCAGTGGACGCCTGCCAACGACCGGGCGGTGGCTTCGAGCTCCGCCGCGTAGCGCTCCTTGCCTTTAACGGCCGGTCCCGCGACGACCAATTCCACGTCTGGTCGGGCCTGTCTCATAGCGGGAAAGGCTTGAAGAAGCGTGTCGAAGCCTTTCCAGGTGTCGAGCCTCCCGACAGACCCGACCAGCGCCACATCGTCGGCGATGCCGACGCGCTCGCGAAACCGACCCGCGTTTTGCGGGTTGAATACTTCTGGGTCCACCTCGTCTCTCACGACCAGGACGTTCGCCTGGTCGAGTTGAGTCGCGACGGCGTCGGATATCGCTATGACCGTGCGCGCAAAGTGGCGGGCGAGGAATCGCTCCAACTTCAAGGCGGTAGAAGATTGGAAGACGACTTCCCTTGCATGCCAGACGTGACGGCGCCCTGTCAGGATCGCGGCCGCCCAGCCATACCAGCAGTGCAGGGAGTTGCTGTGGATGACGTCGGCGTCGAGTTTGCGGGCGAGACGAGTGAGAGACACCACGCTGCGGGGCCATCTGACAGCGAAGCGAAGCCATCGACTCCGCGGACCGCTCGAGGTCACGCGGTCCATCTCGACGAGATGCAGCGCGGCCCCGGCCTCGCGGTACTGCTCGGCGAGCACCGGAGGTCCGGGCACGGCGACGTGGCATTCCCAGCCAGCGCGTGCGAGTTCGCGCACCATCCCTATGAGCGCGCGCTCCGAGCCGCCTCCGTCGACGACGGGCTGCACGCTTAGAAACGTGGGCTTTGAGCGGCTCACATGGCGCACCAGGTATGGTCTCATTAATGCGAGTTGTCGTGACCGGAAGCCGAGGCTTTGTCGGGACCTGGCTTGTACGCCATCTTCACGACTGCGGCGACACAGTGGAGGCTATCGACTCCGAGGTCGACGTGACAGACGCCGAAGCATTGCGGGCCACGGTGATTGCGAGCCAAGCCGACTGTGTTGTGCATCTCGCAGGCCTCTCGAGCGTCGCCTCTTCGTGGGGAGAGTCTAGAAGCACCTACGAAGTCAACACGGTCGGAACCGCCAACCTCCTCGACGCCGCCGCAGCGTGTAGCCGGCCCCCCCGGGTACTTGTGGTCAGCTCGTCGGAGGTCTACGGACGCCTTTCCAAGGCAGACATGCCGGCCAGGGAGGACCATCCTGTGGCCCCTATGAGCCCGTACGCGGCGAGCAAGGCGGCAGCAGAGCTGATAGCTCTGCAGATGTGGAGAACGCGGGGACTGCAAGTCGTGATCGCCCGCCCGTTCAACCACACTGGACCAGGACAGAGAGCTGACTTCGTCGTACCAGCCCTAGCGAAGCAGGTCGCCAAGGCGCAGACGAGCGGCGCTGCGACGCTTAGGACCGGCAACCTCGACGTCAGCCGCGACATCAGCGACGTGCGCGACGTCGTAACTGCTTATCGTCTCCTGCTCGAACGCGGCGAGCCCGGACGGGTCTACAACGTGTGCCGTGGAAAGTCCGTGCCTATTCGCGAGATCGCACAGCGCTTGCTGGAGCTTGCCGGGGTAGACATTCCGATCTTTGTCGACCCGGATCGCGTGAGGCCGGTCGACATACCCGACATGCGAGGCGATGCCGGGAGGCTCATGTCGGCCACGGGTTGGGAACCGTCCGTCGAACTGGATCGAACCCTCGCAGATGTCCTCGACTATTGGAAAGCCGAGGAAGGCCAACAGGAGTGAGGCTCTAGGAGAGTCCGAAAGCCGAGCGGATCGCCTGCTCCTGATTGAGGGCATTCGCTCGAACCGACTTGACGGTCCGACGAGCGGCCTCGGGGAGGATCTCTTCGATCCGGTCCAGCTGTTCGTCAACCTGCTTGCGCGCCGGAGTGACCGCTGCGTCGACGAGTTTCGCCACGCCGCCAATCTGCGCCATGAACGACTCGAGGTCCGCAATGCCAGGGGTAACGGTCTCGCCTGAAAGCTTCGCAAACTGCTTCGCCATCTCGACCCGGCGAACCTGAGCCCGCTGGAAGGTCAGAACCCCGAGCCCGACAGCGACGTAGGCTGCTTCCTTGAGCGCATCTCCGAGATCGGCGGCGGCCTTCTCCCATTCGAGGTTGGGAACATTGAAAGTCGGCATTTCTATATCCTTTTCTATTATTTGAATATGTATGAGAGCAAAGATCCCGCCATCTTGTTCGGAAACCTTGCTTTCTGCGAAGTCGCCGAGCCGGATGACTGCTAACTAGTGTATAACAGTTGCAAGCACTTGAGACGAATTAAGGTGAGCTTTGTGACCGATGTCACTAGGCGAGGTCATCGGCGCTCAACGCTTCACTACTGTGGGATACCCGGATGCCAGCTGACCCACCAATGACCGCTCCGCCCTCGCCGCCAGCGGTCGCCCCGGCTGTAGCCGCCGTCGTAGTCACGCGAGACCCAGGGCCGTGGCTGGAAGAGACCTTGGAAGCCCTACTTGCCCAGGACTATCCAAACCTCTCGCTCCTGGTGGTGGATGCCGGCAGCGCTGAGGATCCCACGGGGCGAATCGTGAGCGTAGCCCCCGATGCGTACGTGAGACGTCTTGATGCGAAAGTCGGATTTGGTGCCGCCGTCAATGCGGCGGTCCGGATGGTCGAGGGAGCATCGCATTTCGTGATCTGCCACGACGATGTCGCCCCTGCACCGGGCGCGGTGCGGAGTTTGGTCGCGGAGTCGTTTCGATCCAACGCCGGGATCGCTAGCCCGAAGTACGTGGAGTGGGACCGCCCCGATCGCCTCGTCGCCGTCGGCGCGACAACAGACTGGGCAGGCACAGTAAGAGGCCTCATAGAACCAGGCGAGCTCGACCAGGCGCAACACGATGGGGTTCGCGACATTCTTGTAGCACCGGGCGGTTTGACACTCGTGCGCGCTGACCTTTTCGACGCTCTCGGTGGTTTTGACACCCACGAGGCCGGAGGGGACGTAGACCTGTCCTGGAAGGCTCGGCTCCTAGGCGCCCGCCTGGTCGTAGTCCCTGCAGCGACGGTCCGCCATATGCTCACGTCAGCGCACGAGTTCAGCTCGGAACCAGCCGCGGGTAGCGCCTTGGCGGAGGAGCGACGGCGCAAGAGGGAGCAGAGCCGGTACCGGACCGTCCTCACGTGTTACAGCTGGTTCAACCTCGCGTGGACGTTCCCCCTTGCGTTGCTCTGGGCGATGATCGAAGCTCTGATACTCGTGGGCCGAGGCCGGGGTGAGGACGCTTGGGCAACAGTGATAGCCCCGGCGGCGGCCCTGCGCCAACCGGGCGAGCTCCTGAAGGAACGTAGGGTAGTGCAGCGAAATCGGCGGGTCGGAGATGGTGCCCTCCGATCGCTTCAAGCAGGTACGAGGGGCCAGGCTGCAACGTTTGTTCGTGCTCGTGTGGCGCACCTCAACGTAAGCGGCAGCAAAAGCGGGATCGGATCGAGCGCCGAAGGCTCGAGCGACGCGCAGGCAGGCGTCCGACGCGGCGGCTCCGCCGCCCGCGTCGCTCTCGTGGCCTTCGGGTTGCTGGTCCTCGTGGTCGGTTCGCGCAACATCGTCGGCCACGGGCTTCCTCAGGTCGGGCAACTCCCAGCGACCTCGTCGGGCTGGGCTTCAATCTGGCGCTCCTGGTGGTCGGGGTGGCAGCCGTCGGGCCTTGGAGTCGCCGCGCCGGCAACGCCGGCACTCGCCGTGATTGGAGTGGCGGCGACGTTGCTGTTCGGGGCGGTAGGAACTCTTGCTCAGCTTCTCGTGCTGCTTCCGCTGGTCGTAGGGCCGCTCGGCGCCTACCGGGGGGCGAGATGGTGGGGCTCGAAGCGCGGGCAGATTCTCGCTGCGTTGGCCTACGGAATCGTGCCGCTCGCCTACAACTCTCTTTCGAAGGGCAGCTGGGGAGGCCTCATCGCGTATGCCGCCGCTCCATGGGTGCTTTCCCGGGTCGTCGAGCTCTCTGCGGAGGTCCCGATCGCCCCGGGACGCTCGGCGAATTTTTTCGCGAAGATCCTCTCCCTTGGCGCGCTCTTAGGCGCGACCGCAGCCGTGGCACCATCGTTCTTCTACGCGACACTCCTGGTCGGCGCAGGGTTGATCGTGGGTTCGGTCGTCGCCGGTAGATCCCGAGCGGTACTGCGGATCGCTGGTACGACTGCCGCTTCGGTGGCAGCCGCCTTCGTCTTGACGTTGCCGTGGTCGGCGACGGTCATCGCCAGCTCGACCGCCGTCGGTGGACCCGGGCTCGGTTCCTATGGGCGCCTCGGCTGGGCGACCGTGCTTCGCTTTCACACGGGACCGTACGGCTCGGGTGCATGGGAATGGCTGATACTCGTAGCAGCGTCTCTTGCCCTGTTCCTAGGGCGAGGCTGGCGTCTCTACTGGGCGGCGCGGCTGTGGGGGGTCGCCCTCGTCTGCTGGGCGGTCACGTGGGCGGGCAGCCGGGGCTTTTTTCCCCACATGCCCCCGGGCGTAATTCTGGCGCCAGCTGCTGCATCGCTCGCCGGCGCGGTCGCGCTCGGCGCAGCGGCATTCGAAATCGACCTTCCCGGCTATCGCTTCGGCTGGCGCCAAGCCGCGGCCGGCGTCGCGCTACTCTGTCTCACGCTTTCGGCTCTCCCGCTCGTCGTCGCGTCGGGGGGCGGCCACTGGGATCTGCCTTCGGAGAGCGCCGCAAGCGCATTGGCTTTCATCCCCGGCTCTAGCAGGGGTCAGTACCGGGTGCTTTGGGTGGGTACTCCGTCTTCGCTGCCGATGGCGAGCCGGCCGTTCGAGCCAGGGTTCGCGTTCGCCACGTCGTTCGGCAGCGCACCGACGCTCGCCGACGACTTTGCGACCGGATCTGCGGGGGCCTCGACCGTTCTCGCCATGGATCTCACGGGAGCGTTGCGCGAGACGACCACCCGGCTCGGGCACCTCCTCGCGCCAGCAGGAATCCGATATATCGTGATCCCAGACCACAGCGGTCCGAGCGGGTCGGGATCTAGCGCTGTCCCTACACCTGCGGCCCTCCTCGCCGGGTTGCGCTTGCAGACCGACCTATCGCCCCTCAACGTCGGCGACACGCACTACGTCGTTTACGAGAACGCCGCCTGGTCCCCAGTGCGTTCCGTGCTTCCTGCGAGTGCCCTGCCAGTCGCCGAAGCAGCGGGCGCTCGCCAGCCGACGAGGGCCTTACAGCAGACGGACTTGTCTACTGCCGTCCCGGTCCTTGCAGGCGGCGACAGCGGCGCCTCCGGCCCGGTCCCGTCGAGTGGGGTCGTCTACGTCGGTTATACCCGTTCCGCGGACTGGACGCTCTCCGTAGGGACCAGGAGCCTGCGCTCTCAACCTGCCTTTGGGTGGGCGATGGCATTCACGCTGCCCGAAGGTCAGGTGACATCTACGTCTGCCTATCTTCGATACGCGACACCTTGGGCGTTCCGGTTCCTTCAGGTTGCTGAGGTAGTGGTGTGGTTCGTTGTAGCGATCGTCGTAGTCGTAAGCCGGCGCCGTCTACGTCGGGACACCAATGTGCGAACCGATCCGCCGGACGCCTGGTTCCAAGTCGCACGCCGCCCGGACGGGGGTAGACGGAATGTGATTCCGCGACGCCGCGTCCCGGAAGTCTTCGTCGGCGACGAGGAGAGCTGGGTCGATGGCTGAACCTGAGGAAGTTGAGGATGTTGAGCCGGGGACAGAAGGCTTCCGGCGCCTACGCATCATCGCTCTCGTGCTCGGCGTGCTCGTGCTGTTCGCAGTGCTTGATCGCACGGGCGGGTCGACGACGAGAAGCGCCTCCCAGGCGGCATCGATCCAGGGAAATCCGCTGGTCGCTCCAGCGGGCGCCCTCTCATCGTCGTGGTTCTGCGCGGGAGCTACCGCCGCGGCTCCGGCGACGCCCGCCACCCCAACAACTACCACCACAGTCCCGGCGTCTGGGTCTGGGTCTGCGAATGCATCGAGTCTTCCTGTGGCCCGGCCCAGCCCATACGGAGAAGCCGACGGTCAGCTGGTGATAGTAAACGCCGGCAGCTCGCAAGCAGCAGCTACCATCACGGAGGTGAGCTCCGGCGGCTCCACTGTAAAAAGTTCCGTCGACGTTCCTTCGGGAGGCTTCGTTACAGTCCCCGAGAGTGCGCCCGGGGGAACCGGCTGGGAAGGGGCGATAGTGGAGGTCGACGCAGGTCAGGTCGTCGTCGATCAGTCCGTGAACGGTCCTCTCGGAGCGTCAAGCAGCCCCTGCGCGACATCGGGATCGTCGAGCTGGTACCTGCCTACAGGCCAAACTCGAGTCAACGCAGACGAATTCATCTCGCTGCTCAATCCTTATCCGAGCGCGACGATCGTCGACTTGAGCTTCGTGACCAACCAGGGGGTCGAGCAACCCCAGAACTTCCAGGGCGTCGACGTGCCTGCCAACGGGCTCGTAAACGTCGACCTCGGGACGTATCTCAGCCGTCGGAGCGCCATCGAAGCGACCGTAACCGCCCGCACCGGCAGTGTCGTCGCGTGGGAAACCGAAATCGTAACGCCGCCCGCCGGGGGCGCGCCGCTCGTCGGTTCGGCAGCGGCGAGCAAGCCGCTCGCGGACCCGGCGTGGCCGATCGCCGGGGTCACGGTCACCCTCGGAGCGCCTGCGGCGACGACGTCGTGGGTGTGGCCTGACGGGCTCGCCGGCGGAGGCATGCAGGAGCAGTACGTCATCTATAACCCAGGCTCTCGACCCGCTCGGGTTCGCCTTTCGATCGGCTTGGCCGGAGGCGCCGCCGAACCCCTGTCCTTCAGCGTAGGGGCGGGACAGGTCGTCCCGGTTGTATCCGAGCAGCAGGCGAGAATCCCCGCGGGAGTCGCGCACAGCGCGACGCTCACAAGCGTCAACGGCGTCCCGGTGGTGGCGGAACGTACCTTGACCGCCTCCCAAGCGGCCAACCCGGTAGCCGGAGCGACAGGGACAGTCAACGGCAACGGGCAGATACTCGGGGGAACCGTCACATCTCGCCGTTGGCTCATCGGATCCGCAGCGGTGGATGCTCACCACGTGGGTCAGCTGGTCATCTTCAACCCGGGCGCGACCACTGTGACGATCCGGGTGAGCAAACTCTCGTCGGCAGCTCCAGAGGGCCTCGGCGGCGTCATCACTTTGCATCCCGGCGGCCGCAGTGCGATTGGCATTTCCTCATCCGCGCCTGGACCAATACAAGTAAGCGCCACCGGACCGGTCGTGGCTGAGTACGACCTCTACGGCACAGGGGGGTCCAACGGTGTTGGCCTCAGCCTCGCTGCTCCTATGAGCAATTGAGGGGACGCAAGTAGTGCCAACGTCTTAGTGCCAAGGTCCTAGTTCAGCCGTCAAATATCGAGCGGATCACCCGTGACCTCAGCGAAGCGAGGCACGACAGGAGCGTTGTCGTGCACGCGAGTCCCAAAGGCCTCGTCAACCAGGCGACCCACCTCTGCGCCATCGATGGTCTCCTTCTCGAGGAGCGCGGCTGCGACCGATGCCAGGCCCCGTCGGTGCTCGCCAAGAAGCCGGCTGGCGCGGGCCTCCTGTTCGCGCAGGATCCGCTCGACTTCCTCGTCGATCACCCTCGAAGTCACGTCGCTGTAGTCACGGGCGTTGTGCATGAGGTCCTCGCCGAGAAAGACCTGGCTCTCTTGACCCCACGCCATCGGGCCGATCCGGTCGCTCATCCCGAACTCGCGCACCATCTTGCGGGCCATCTCCGTCGCCCTCTGCAAATCGTTCGAGGCGCCGGTGGAAAGACTGCCGAGTATCAGCTGCTCTGCGCATCGGCCGCCCATCATCACGCACATGGCATCTTCGATGTACTCCCGCCAATAGGTGTGGCGCTCCTCGATTGGTAGCTGCTGTGTCACGCCGAGCGCCATACCGGTCGGCAGGATCGTAACCTTGTGGACCGGATCGGCGTCGGGCAGCACATACGCGAGTACCGCGTGGCCCCCTTCGTGGTAGGCGGTCGCTTCCTTCTCCTTGTCGGACAGCACGGTCGACTCCCGACGCTGGCCCATCAACACTCGGTCGCGGGCCGCCTCGAAGTCTCGCATAGCGATGGCAAGCGCACCTCTCCTCACAGCATGAAGAGCGGCTTCGTTGACAAGATTGGCGAGGTCCGCACCGCTCATCCCGGGGGTTCCCCGGGCCACGACAGTGAGATCCACGTCCGGGTCGACTCTTTTGTCCTTGCAGTGAACGGCGAGGATGGGCAGGCGCTCCTCAAGATCGGGGAGGGGGACGACGATCTGACGGTCGAACCGGCCGGGGCGAAGGAGGGCTGGGTCGAGGATGTCCGGCCGGTTCGTGGCCGCCATCATGACGACGCCCTCGGTGGCTTCGAAGCCGTCCATTTCGGCGAGCATCTGATTGAGTGTCTGCTCGCGCTCGTCGTGACCACCGCCAAGCCCGGCTCCGCGCTTGCGTCCGATCGAGTCGATCTCGTCGATGAAAATAATGGCCGGTGCTTGCTTACGCGCTGTCTGGAAAAGGTCTCTCACCCGGGAAGCACCGACCCCGACGAACATCTCCATGAAATCCGATCCCGTCACAGACAGGAACGGAACGCCGGCCTCACCCGCGACTGCCCGCGCCAGCAGCGTCTTGCCGGTCCCCGGAGGTCCCACAAGCAGAACTCCTTTCGGAATCTTTGCACCGATCTCCTTGAAGCGGTTCGACGACCGGAGGAAGTCGACCACTTCCCTGATCTCGAGCTTGACCCCGTCGTAGCCCGCGACGTCCGCGAAGGTAGTGCGAGGGCGCTCGGTGGTGTAGATCTTCGCCTTGGAGCGGCCGATCGACATGATGCCGCTCATCTGGCCCTGGGCGCGCCGGGAGATCCAGACCAGCAGGCCCACGAACAGCAGCCCGTAGATGATCCAAGGCAGCCAGGTCGCCAGTGCGCTCGTCGTGGAGTTAGTAAGCGTGAGGGCTTTTATGTCCTTCTGGTACAAGGCGAGAGTGGAGCCGTTGCCGACCAGCGGAGGGCCCTGAACGGAGTACTGGGCGTTTGTCTTCGCTGCCGTGTAGGTGATGTGGCCGGTGTCATTGTTGACCGTCGCAGCAGTCACCTGACCCGAGTTGAGAGCCGCAACGAACTGGCCGTAGCTCTGAGAGGGAGGGCTTGACGATTTGGTGACCGACGACAGAGCTATCGCCAGCACTACGACCACAGCCAGGACCACCGCGATCCAGCGCCAGTTCGTTCCTGTCGGCTGACCCGGCCCTGGCATACCTGGGCCTCCGCCCGGCCTCATATCGCGCATATCTCCCGGTTGCCTACTCATGTCACCATGGTAGGTCGGGCTACCCAGTTTATGCGGCCTAGTGGAGATAAACTTCAGCTGTGAAAAACGCTCAGGGCTGTGCCAAGCCGGGCTGTGACGGCGAGCCGGCTGCGTGGCTCACATACGACTATTCCCGGCGGCGTCTGTGGCTCGACGGAATACCTCACATCGGGGGCGACCAATGGGCACTTTGCTCGAGACACGCAGAGCGCATGAAGGCGCCCGTCGGGTGGGCGAAAGTGGATCGGATAGGCCAGCGGGCCGGCGAAGCCGACATGTCGGCGGAGACGGCCGCCTCTTGAAGCCACCACCGGTTCGCGGTGACCTGGTCAGCTCCCGCGACGGCGTGTGGTTCGCCTGTGGCGGTTTCGCGGCCGGTGTCATCATTGCGGCTTTGACCACCGCTCTCGCAGAGTTCATCGGGGGCTACAAGTTCGCTTCAACGCTGCCGGTGCCTCTCGGGGTGAGCGCAGCGGACCTCGTCGGCTTATGGGCGGGTCTGGTAGGCGCCGCCGTCGCTTACAGCCGCTCGAAGGGAACCGGTCATGTTGCATCCGACTACGGGCTAGCGACGCTTCGATGGTGGGACCTCCCAGCAGGAGTGGCAATCGGACTGGCCTGCCAGTACGGTCTCGTCCCCGTCGTCTACTACCCGCTTGAAGCGATCGACCGGCACCTCGCTCGCCAACTGTCGGCTCCGGCGCGGACCTACACGGGAGCCGTCCACTCGTTTGGGGGAGTCGCAGTTTTGCTTCTGCTGCTCGCCGTGGCCGGCCCAATCGTCGAGGAGTTGTTCTTCAGGGGGCTCCTTCTCCGCTCTTTGGGCGCGTGGTTTCCGACCCCGATTGCCATATCTGTGAGTGCAGTACTTTTCGGGCTTGCGCATTTCGAGGCCGTTCAGTTTGTCGGTCTAGCTGCGTTCGGGGTGGTGCTCGGGGTTCTTGCCTGGACGACTAAGCGACTCGCCCCGTCGATTTCAGCCCATGCGAGCTTCAATGCTGCAGCGGTCCTGGCAGTAGTACATGCACGATGACAGCAGCGGTGCGACGACCTGTGAACGCGTCAAGTGGCGTCGCCGGAGAGGTTAAGAGAATCCTAAAGATGCTTCAAGGCTGTGTCGAGAACTTCTACTGTGAAGTGCCCGGCGTGTCGAACCAAGAACCTCGTGGTGATCGACATCCAGATCAAAGGGGAGCCAGTGACGATGCTGAGCTGCTCCAACTGCGACCGCCGCTGGTGGCAGGGCTTAGAGGGCGCCCTCACTCTCGGCACGGTGCTAGGTATCGCTTCAGACGCCTGACCGAAGTCGAGTCTGGACCCTGCGCGTCGACTGCCAGGCGACGCAAACGTCGATGACTGCGACTGAAACCCGTGATGGTGCGCAAAGCGCCACGTCGTATCGCGACTACGAGGCCGCCATGTGGCCACCGGACTCGGCGCAACCGAAACTCGACAGGTTGAGGGAGAGGTTCAACCCGCAGGCGGTCATCACCTTCCTGGTGGTCGCATCGATTGTCGTGTTCGTCACCAAAGAGCTGCAGCCGTCGCAGCTTTTGGCGAACACGACGCCCACCGGGGGCGACATGGGGGCACATGTGTGGCTTCCCGCTTTTGTCAAGCGGGCGCTGTTTCCTCATCTGCAGCTCAACGGGTGGGCGCCCGACTGGTACGACGGGTTTCCGGCCCTCACCTTCTTCTTCCCGTTGCCGATATGGGCGATCGCTCTCGCGTCCTACGTAATCCCCTACAACATCGCGTTCAAGCTGATCACCGTCGTTGGGCTCGTAACGCTCCCGATCGCCGCATGGGCGATGGGTCGGCTCGCAAAGGCACCGTTCCCGATCCCTGCGGCCCTTGCGGCCGCGACAATGCCGTTCCTCTTCACCCGGCAGTTCACCATTTACGGCGGCAACATAGCTTCGACGATGGCGGGCGAGTTCTCCTTCTCCATCTCGTTGTCGTTCGCGATTCTGTTCTTGGGGCTCGTAGCGCGCGGATTGGACAACGGGAAGCATCGTGCCTCGGCGGCCGTCGTGCTCGCGTGTTGCGGACTGTGCCACGTACTTCCCTTGATATTCGCGTCTCTGGGCGCTGTCGTTTTGGTCGGGATGAGCCTCCTTTCAACCCGCGACTGGGGACGTTTGCGCTGGGCTTTACCCACGGGAGTCGTAGCCGGCCTGCTCCTCGCGTTCTGGGCACTTCCGTTCTACTGGGACCTTCCGTACGCAACGAACATGGGCTACCAGAACCTGACGAACTACGTCGGGTCGCTGTTTCCGGCTAAAGACATTTGGCTGATCTTCCTAGCGTCGATGGGATTCGTGTTGTCGTGTTTTCGAATGCGCCGGCTCGGAGTTTTTTGGGGCATCATGGCGATTTTTTCGGCACTTGTATTCCGGTACTCGCCACAGAACCGCCTTTGGAACGCCCGTGCGCTCCCGTTCTGGTTCCTTTGCCTTTACATTCTCGCTGGGTTGGCGCTCGCCGAAGGTGGAATGTTGCTCGTCGAGTGGGCAAGGAGGCGCCGGGAAGCTTCAGCGGACGCAATCGCGAAGGTAGGCGCCAACGCCGCCGACGGCGGATCCCAGTACTCAGCTCCTACCTCGAGGCGAGAGACGAAACGCCAGTCGAGTTTCGGAGCGGTGGCGGTCGCGATTGTCGTCACCTTGGCTTCGTTCGGATGGGTGCTCTACCCCCTGCATGACCTGCCGTTCGGCCATACGACGTCGAGTGGGGCTTATGACTGGCTCGGCATAACCAGCAGTGATAGTTCCTTCGTGCCCGATTGGGTGTACTGGAATTACTCGGGTTACCAGAACGCAGGGAAGTCACGGCGCAACGAGTATTTCGCTCTGATCGCCGAGATGTCCAAGATTGGCAAGAAGTACGGCTGCGGGCAGGCCATGTGGCAATACGAGCCCGAGTTGAACGACATGGGCACGCCGGACGCCCTGATGCTGCTTCCCTACTGGACGAATGGTTGCATCGGCTCCGAAGAGGGGCTGTACTACGAGTCGTCGGCTACAACGCCCTACCACTTCCTCAACGCCGCGGAACTTTCCGTCACTCCGGCAAACCCTGTGCGGGGACTCAATTATCCGTCGTCGCCGGATGTGACCATCGGCATAGACCACCTGATCATGAACGGTGACCGCTACTTCATGGCGGAGACGCCCACCATCGAAGCGGCCGCCAACGCGGATCCGAAGCTGAAGCGCATCGCGACGGTCGGTCCGTACCCCGTCACGTACACGACCGGGTCGACGTCGACGGTGAAACAGCGAACGTGGGATATCTACAAGATCCTCGGTTCGTCGTTGGTCACGCCCCTCGCAAATCAGCCTGTAGTGATGACCGGCGTCGCGACGCGAAATCCGGCTGTCTGGTTGCAGGCGTCGGAGTCGTGGTACCTGGACCCGGCCCGTTGGAACGTCTATGAGACAGCCAGCGGCCCGTCGAGCTGGGTCCGGGTGAGCCCGACGCAGACGACCGTGCCGGCCAAGCCGCTGCCCGCCGTCAGCGTGACGGGAATTGTCCGCCACACCCAGTCCATATCCTTCAACGTGAACCGGACCGGGGTACCGGTGCTCGTCCACGAGTCCTATTTTCCGAACTGGCACGTCTCGGGCGCCAAGGGTGTCTATCGGGTAACGCCCAATCTCATGGTCGTGATACCTACCGCGGCGCACGTGACGCTTACGTATGGCAAGACGCCCGTTGACTGGATAGGGGAGATAGCTACCCTAATCGGACTGGTCGGCCTGATTGCCATGTGGCGGCTGGGACCTGTGCGCTATCGAGCTCGCAGGCGACGGACCGGGGGAACTGATGCCCCTGTGGGTAGCGAGGAGAACTCCGGTTTGCCTGCTACGCCTGAGCCGCCCGCCACATCTGCCACGCCGGACGCCTCGCAAGCCCCGGTCGCTGGGAACGAAGGTGACGCCGGAGGCGCCAGAGCGGAGCAAAGTGATGCCGTACAGATCGATGCGCCAGGAAGGCCGCCGAGCGGCCGGCCGCCAGCTAAAGTCACTGCCAGCATGACTGACCTGGGACAATCCGCGCTAGACGCCATATTCAAGGCGTATGACATCAGGGGAGTTTTCCCCGAACAGATCACTGTCGCGCTTGCG
>JAJZDJ010000185.1 GCA_021828685.1 Actinomycetes bacterium
CGCGGTTGTCCGCAAACTCACGCTGATCGAGCGCGGGTACGAGGCGATGAGATTCTAAAGATCCCGCAGAAGAAGTCCTTTTCGTGGGCGTACGAACTCAGAGTACGCCCGCGTCCCGGCGCTGTGGGGCGCACCGCCAGCGCGTTACTGGGACGCTGGGGTCCGGCATTTAGGGGGAGGCTGCTCGCGTGTCGACCATGGCCTGACGACACTTGTCCGGATCAGACACGATGTGGTGGTGGGATCCCAGACCCCGCCGCTGTTCCGAGAGATGGTCCCGTCGTGGTCGTGGTGGCGCCCATGAGCGCCGCTTCTGAGAGCGATCTCGTGCTCTACGGTGTCGTCGGCTTTGACCGCCGACGGGGTGGCAGCGGTGGACTCGGAATGCGGGGAACCTGAACCGTCGCGCCAGGGCCGACCGGGTCGCCGCCGGAACCGTCGCCGACGCCGGGTTGGCCATCGCGGACGGGCAACAAGTAGCGGTCGGGGATGAGGTGATCACCCGGGCCAACAACCGGCTGCTGGTCACCGGAAGAAGGTGGGTGAAGAACGGGGATCGCTGGACTGATGCTCCTATCGTTGTCAAGCGGCTTGTGGGCGGGATTGACCGTTGAGCCACAGCTGGTAGCGGGTGGCGAGTTCGGCGTTGTGGTGGAGGCTGCGCTCGAGCTGGGAGAGCCGGGTGGGCCAGGTTCCGAGTGCCTCGGCGGCGGTGGCCAGGCTGATGCGGGCTGTTGTGCGGGCGGCACGCAGATCCGCTCCGGCAGGCACGGCCGGTGGTGCGGTCGGCCACCTTCGCAGGCGAGCCGCCCAGACCAAGACGTCGCGAGCAGGGGATGAGCCGGGCGGAAATCGACGCGGCGATCCGCCGGCACGCCGAGTACGAGTTGCTCTACGACAAGCCGTACGAGGACGCAAAAAAGGTGGGGGTCGCGGGGCCGTTCACGGTGGAGAGCTTGTCGCCGCACCGCTCCTTGGCGTTCGCCGGTAGCGCGGTGGACGGCACCGGGGCGGTCAACACCGACACGGCCGCTTTTTCCCCGGATGAGGATGGCAGCGAGTCGGCCTTAGAGCAGACGATCCTCGCCAACCTGCGGGCGGCGGGCATCCAAAACGGGCGGCGCCACGAGCGGCTCAGCTTCGACAGCGTCGAGTCCTACGCCGGCGTGCACGTCCAGGCGGTCGGTGTCCGGGAGGACGCCACGGAGGGCACCCCCCGGCGAGTGGGGATCACCGTCGGCCCCCAGTCCGGGACCGTCGACGGCCGATTCATCAAGGACGCCGCACGGGAGGCTATTCACGCCAACGACCTCGACCTGCTGTGCGTCCTCGCCTTCGCCTTCGACCCAGGTGTGCTCGGCTCCGACGCCGAGTACGTCACCTCGGTCGACGGGTTCGCCAACGTGGCCGCCGAGCGGCGCATGGGTCGCATCCCGGTCCTACTGGTGCGCATGAACGCCGACCTGGTGATGGGTGAGGAACTGAAGAAGACCGGGGCCGGCAACTTGTTCACCGTCTTCGGCGAGCCCGACATCGACATCAAATCCGAGGGTGACGAGCTGCGGGTGGTGCTGCGGGGCATGGACGTCTACGACCCCAACACCGGCCAGGTCCGCTCCGACGACACCGACCAGGTGGCGTTGTGGATGATCGACACCGCCTACAATGAAGAGTCGTTCATTGTCCGTCATTGCTACTTCACCGGCGGCCAGGACCCCTACGCCCTGCTGAAGCGTGCCCTGAAGGCCGACATCGACCCCGAGGCGTGGGAGTCGCGATACCAGACCGGGTCACGCCCGTTCAGCCGCCCGGAGACCGGCAAGATCGCCGTCAAGGTCATCAACGACTACGGCGACGAGGTAATGAAGGTCTTCGAGGTCTGAACCCGCGGCTTGCGGTGGCTGCCCCGGCGGGATCAGGGCCGACACGAACGGTTACCGCCAGGACGGTGGCCGGGTGAAGACCCGTCCCGACGGTCCACGTACCGAGTCGGGTAGCAGTGAGGAGCGGATGTTGGCGTCGCCGATGGTGAAGGCGGCGTCGGCGACACGTCGCAGCTCGTCGGAGCGTCGGCTGGGCGGGAAGGCGGTGACGACCCGCTTCTGCGGATTGATCCGCCGTACGGCGCGGATGGCCGGGCACAGGTCGCTGTCGGCGGATACGAGGAGGGCCACGTCGAAAAGATCTGTGGCCGCGTCCTCTACCAGCGCGACGGCGATGCTGACGTCGGTCTCCTTCTCCTCGTATGTCCTCCAGGCGGTGCCGCACTGGTGGCAGCGGAGGCTCTTCTCCTGGAAGCGGCCGAGACGGATGTCGAGGCGGGGAGCATGGGCGGCGAGCGCGCCAAGGTAGGAGGACTGCCGGGCCAAGGCCGGGGCGTCGTTGCGCACGCTCGCGGTGAAGTACCGCACGACGGCCAGCTCTTGGTGCGGCTTGAGCAGCTTGGTCACAAGCAGTTCGAGGTCCAGCCACAGGTACTTGTGGCCGTGTTTCGAGCGGAGCCCGTGGTAGAGGTTGAAGCCGTCGATGTAAGCAGCGACCCTGGTCAGGTGGAAACCTCCTTGCCGGCCGACCAGCGTAGGACGTAACATGGATACCAACCCCGCCAGCGGTAACTCCGCTGGCCCGACGGCCCCCGCAAGGGGGCCGTTTCTTCCTGTTCGATGTCGAAGCGGTGCAGGTAGGCACGAAGGCAGCGGTAGAGGTCGGGGACGCCGGGCCCAGACCACCACAGCCAGAGGGTTTTGTTCACGTTCCCGGCGCCTTTGGGGAGGTGCTCGACGTCGACGCGGATGGTGGTGCCTTTGACGATCGGGGGTGTCGAGCTTCGCCCAGTGACCCAGGGCGTGGACGCCGTCGTCTGCCAGCGCTGGTCCGGGCACAAAACGCTTTCGGTGTTCCTCGACATCTACCAAGGTGTAGCACCTGGCCGCGAAAGCGAAGGGGTGACACGACTAGTTGCCAGTCTCACCAATTGAACCTGCGTCCTTGGAGAGTTTGCTCGATTGCCAACCCAGTTCAAAGTTGAACACCTCAGCTTGCGAATCGGCTGTCCCTAACCCGCTGGCGGCCGGTTGTTTCGAAGTTCTGACCTCGCCGCGATGGAGCCGGGCAACACCCGCTGGGACGCCGACCCGCCCGGTGACCTGGAGCCCGACATGGTCGTGTCCGACAGCCGCCTCGACCTCGAGGTGAATTCTCGCGGCCGTCATCGCACACCTGCGCAAGGCTCCTGCCGCCTGGGACCCGTACCGGAAGGAGGGAGACAATGCCTGCTGAGGCATGCCCCGAAACAGGCAAGAACACCGGCGCGCCTTCAACTCCTCTAGCTAGTCGAAAGCCGCACGCGAGACGTAGTGGTTGCAGTTATTGCTGATAATGGTAGTCTTTCGCATGGTCACGGTCGCTCGCTCCATGAGCATGTTGGTGGCACCTGACGCGGAGGCACGGGCGAGTGCGGCTCGTCTGGCGGCCGCGGTCGATCCGACAAGTGACTTCGGCGCCTCGGTCCGAGAGATGTTCGAGGGCCTGGCAAACGGCGAACAGTTCGTCGTCCTGCGTCCCAGCCGAGAAGTAACGCCCGCTGGCGCCGCCGACCTGTTAGGAGTGACCCGGCAGTTCGTGGATCGGCTGTTGGCTGATGGTACCCTGGAATTCCGCCGCCTCCCCTGGAGCAACCATCGGCGGATCAAGGTCGGTGACGTGTTGGCCCTTGCAGAGGAACGAGATCGCCTTCGGCAGGGTTCGGACGCGATTCGTGCGGCGTTGGGATCCCCGACTGATCGAGGGTGAGCGGCTGCGATCGGGATTTCGTTGACGCGAACGGGCATCGCAGGAAGCGCGTCTCAAGGTCGGTAACTTTATGTTCTTTATTCAGATTTATCGAAAATAGATAAACCTGTTTAAAGAAGATAAACTTTGCGTGTGGACCCGATCCGGAACCCCTACACGCCTAACGCAGGGGCCCAACCACCCGCCGTGGTGGGCCGCAATGCACAGCTCAGCAACTTCGATCTACTGCTGCGTCGAATCAGAGCTGGGCGCACCGAGCAATCCATGATTATCACCGGCCTCCGAGGGGTCGGTAAGACCGTTCTACTGGGGCGATTTCGGCTCAAGGCGCAGGAGCTCGACTGGGTCGTGGTCGAGCGGGAGGTGTCCAAACACGACGACGAGCAGTTCCGACGGCAGATGGTGAGCGCCATCCGCGCCACGCTGTTTGAGATGTCGCCGAAGGCTCGCTGGGGTGACCGGATGCGCCGCGCCGCCGCCGTGCTGAAGTCCTTCAGTGTTTCGGTCGACCCGACCGGGGCGCTGACGGGTGGGATCGATGTTGACGCCGCAGAGGGCCTCGCCGACCAGCACGAACTCCAGGCTGACCTCACCGACCTGCTGGTAGCCGTGGGTGAGGCTGCGAGGGATATAGACAGGGGACTCGTGCTCCTCTTCGATGAGGTGCAGTTCTTCTCGACCGCACAGCTCGAGGCTTTGATCTCGGCGCTTCACAAGACCGTTCAGCGAAGTCTTCCGGTGACGATGGTCGGCGCCGGACTGCCCCAGATCGCAGAACTGGCCGGGGACGCAAGGTCCTACTCCGAGCGACTGTTTAAGTTCCCGCGGATCGGAAATCTGGACGACCTGGACGCGCGCGCCGCTCTCTTAGAGCCGGCGCAGGCCGAGGGCGCCGAGTACAGCGAAGCGGCGCTGGACCTAGCGGTCGATGTCACTGGCGGATACCCGTACTTCCTCCAGGAAATGGGCTACGCAGTGTGGGGTGTCGCCGAGGGACCTACCATCACCCGAGAAGACATCGCCACTGCCGTCCCTACCTACGAAGCAAAGCTGGACGAGTCTTTCTTCCGTGTGCGGCTGGACCGGGCCACAGAAATGGAAAGCATTTACCTGCGCGCCATGGCCGAGCTCGGTCCGGAGGCTCAGAAGGCTCAGGATGTGGCCACAGTCATCGGACGCAAGTCGACACAGGTGGCCCCGACCCGCGCCCAGTTGATCAACATGGGCCTGCTCTACACACCCGAGCACGGCTACGCCGCGTTCACCGTGCCGCACTTCGACAAGTTCCTGAAGAGGGCCATCCCGGAACTCATCATTCCGCCAGAGCGACCCGCACGGTCGAGAAGGAAAACCTGACCCAGGGGGCTTACGGTGTTGCTCCCTCGCTGTGTGACAAGCGAATGCGTTCGCGCCCGACGCCCCCATTTCTATGTCTCGGATTGACTGGCGAGACAAGTGACGATAACCCCGGCCTGCTTGATCGGATACGCAGACGGAGCGGGATGGCCGATCGGGTCAGCTGGGCTGTCGGCGACATCGTCGGATCGTCCTCTTCGGACGAGAGGGCAATAGAGGCACCTGCTCGTACCGTAGATTGTCACTGCAAAGACCCGGCGCCGGCGTCTGGACTGGAAGATCGAGGTCGGTCAGGTCGGTGGCGTGAGAGTCACCGGACACAAACGCCACGAGGCCGCCGGTGCTGGCCAGGGCAATGAGGAACTCGTCGTCGGGTCACCGACAGTGTCACCGTCACCGACAGTGTCACCGTCTCGGGAGGCTCCGACGTTGGCGAAACCGACAACCTCGCCACCGCTTTCGATCACGAGCACGGCATGTCGGTCGGGAGCCCCCTGCTCAATGTGGCGCCGCCAATCCTCGCCACGCTGAACGGCGTCAGGGCTATCGAGATAATCCTGCGGGAAGTGTCCTCGATAGGTGGCCTGCCAAGATCGGAAATGGATCAGCCCGATGGTCGTCGCGTCGCTCGCCCGGCCAAGCCGGACAGTCCAGGCCCCGCGGTCCATGCTTATACTATGACTATTGCGAACGGTAAACGCCATAGCAACCGACAGGACACTTGCGTGCAAGTAGTAGCTTTCGGATCGACCGGGGCAGATCGCATAATGTCCGGCCACCGCTCATGCGAATAGTCGCCGCCGCCAACCGGGCTGCCTCACGAACGGAGAATGGACTTGCCGCCGACTACATCGTGTCATCCCCAACCTTGAGCCGGCAATCGCCAGCTACGGTTGCGGTGCTTGCGGACAAGTAAAGGCAATAGCTCAAGCGGCTAGCGACTTCGAGTTCCCCTGACATCGAATAGCAGGCGGCTATCGAAATGGGATGCCCGACCGCTCGTTCCCGAGCCTCCCCCAGGCGTCCAGCGATGCTC
>JAJZDJ010000186.1 GCA_021828685.1 Actinomycetes bacterium
GATCTTCTGCGCTGGAGCAAACATCCAGATGCTCGCCGGGTCCACCCACGAGCACAAAGTGAACTTCTGCAAGTTCACCAACGAGACCCGTCTCGGCATCGAGGACGCCACGGAAGTCTCTCACCAGACTTGGATAGCAGCCGTAAATGGTACCGCCGCCGGTGGGGGATACGAGCTGGCGCTTGCATGCGAGGAGATCATCCTCGTCGACGACCGGTCGTCAGTCGTCTCTCTACCCGAACTGCCTCTTCTCGCAGTGCTACCGGGCACTGGCGGCCTTTCACGGGTGATCGACAAACGCCACGTCCGACGAGACCGGGCCGATCTCTTCGCTACCAGGGCCGAAGGCATCAAGGGCGAGCAGGCCCGTGCATGGGGACTGGTGGACGTGATCGCGGCTCCATCGATCTTCGAGGAGACGGTCCGGAAGCGGGCGCTGGAAGCGGTGGCCCGCTCAGACCGTCCCGGCGGCGCCGGGGTGACTCTAAGCCCCTTGTCACGCCGAGTTGACGGGCCGAAGATCAGCTATTCGTCGCTCGACATCGAGCTCGACCGGAACCTGTCGGTCGCGCACTTCCGCATCCGGGGGCCCTCCCACGACGAGCCGTCATCCGCGTCACAGCTCCTTGAAAAAGGCGACTCCGCCTGGATCCTGCGGCTCTGCCGGGAGATCGATGATGCCTTACTGCATCTCCGCTTCAACGAGGCGGAGATCGGTACGTGGGTATTCCACTCGAGCGGAGACCCCTCCGCGGTCGTTGCGGTGGAGGATGCTTTGGACCGCCACATGGGGCACTGGCTCGTAAGGGAAATCCGTGCCTACTGGAAACGCACCTTCAAACGCCTCGACACCTCGGCGCGCACTGTGGTCGCCCTCGTAGAGCCGGGTAGCTGCTTTGCCGGCACACTCGCCGAGTTCGTCCTCGCCGCCGATCGCAGCCTCATCTTCGAAGGTTCCCCAGGCGAAGGGATAGACCCACCCCCGTGCCTGACACTGACCTCCGCGAACCAAACGCAGTTCCCAATGGGGAACGGACTCAGCCGGCTGCAGGCGCGCTACTGGGGACACGACGACGACCTACAGGCGGTTGTCGAGCTCACAGGAAAGCCGTTGTCCAGCGAGGAATGCGCAAGTCTCGGGCTTGTCACGTTCGCCTTCGACGAGCTGGACTGGGACGACGAGGTGCGCATGACCCTCGAAGAACGCTCATCGTTTTCCCCTGACGCCCTCACCGGCATGGAAGCTAACCTAAGGTTCGTCGGTCCCGAAACGATGGAGTCCAAGATCTTCGGGCGCCTTTCCACATGGCAGAACTGGATATTCCTACGACCAAACGCGTCCGGACCGGACGGGGCGCTGCGCCGCTACGGTACGGGGTCGCGTCCGACCTACGACCGAAAGCGTGTATGAAATGACGGCTGTCGACCTCGATCAGAAAATCCCGAACAACGTCGGCCTCGCTTCGGACCGCAAGTTGCAGCGTGCACTCGAAAGTTGGCAGCCGCGCTTCCTCGAATGGTGGAAGGAGCTTGGGCCGGTCGAGCACCAGGATCATGATGTGTTTCTTCGCACAGCGGTGTCCGTCGGCCGTGACGGTTGGGCCAATTTCGATTACGTCAAGATGCCCGAATACCGCTGGGGAATCTTCCTCGCAGACGCAGAAGACGGCCGAACGATAAGTTTCGGCGAGAATCGCGGGAGACCGGTGTGGGAGGAGTTACCCGGTGAATTCCGCTCTGATCTGCGCCGGCTGATCGTAGTGCAGGGCGACACCGAGCCGGCGTCGGTCGAGCAGCAGCGCCACCTTTGCCTGAGCGCCCCGAGCCTTTACGACATGCGCAACCTCTTCCAGGTCAACGTGGAAGAGGCCCGTCACCTGTGGGCCATGGTCTACCTCCTGCACGCCTACTTCGGGCGCGACGGGCGCGACGAGGCGGACATGCTCCTCGGGCGGCACTCAGGTTCACCTGACAACCCGCGAATACTAGGTGCGTTCAACGAACCTACGCCGGATTGGCTGTCATTTTTCTTCTTCACCTATTTCACCGACCGGGACGGCAAATTCCAGTTGGCGTCGCTGGCCGAGAGCGGTTTCGACCCGCTCGCGCGCTCATGCCAGTTCATGTTGAAAGAGGAGGCGTACCACATGTTCGTCGGTGCGGCAGGCATCGGCCGGGTGGTGCAGCGCACAGTGGACCTGATGCGCCAGCACGACACTGCGGATGTGGCACCATTCGGTGGTATCAACATCGACACCCTTCAGCGTTACCTGAACCTTCATTACAGCGTGTCCCTCGACCTGTTCGGGGCGGAGACCTCAACCAACGCCGCCAACTACTTCGCAGCAGGACTGAAGGGGCGCTACCAGGAAGCCGACCGCGACGACGACCACCTTTTGCACTCGAGTCTCGTGGACGTCCCGTGCATCGTGGACGGAGAGATAGCTACTCGCCCACTGCCAGCCCTGTCCGCGCTCAACACGACTTTGCAGCACGACTACATCTCCGACTGCCAAAAAGGAGTCGACCGCTGGAACCGGACACTCGAGGCGGTCGGTGGATGCCTGGTGCTCCCCCACCTCAGTTTCCACCGGTCGGTCGGGGCGTTCGCAGGAGTCCCCGTAACCCCCGACGGCAGAATCGTCGGCCGCGACGAATGGGATCGACGGGCCACGGCATGGCTTCCGACCGACGCAGACAAACAGCACGTCCGATCGCTCATGCAGGCGGTCAGCGAACCAGGAAAGATGGCCGGCTGGATCTCCCCGCCGTCGGCGGGAATCCACCAAAAGCCCGTCGACTTCGACTACGTCAGAGTCTGACCTAGCGATGACGGAACCTTTCAACGCGCCGGCCTGGCTCGTCGACCGGCACCTGAACGCCGGGCTAGGCGATCGGATCGCCTACCGCTGTTTGGATTCGGCGATCACGTATTCCACTTTGGCGACTGAAACCTGGCGGGCAGCCCGGATGTTGCACGAGTTGGGCGTGGGACCGGGTGACCGGGTGCTGATGCTTGTGCTCGACGAGCCGGCCTTCCCGGCGTTGTACCTGGGCGCTATGCGCGTAGGCGCCGTTGCCGTCCCTGTGTCGACGATGCTTCGCCCACACGACGTCGCGGTGATAGCAGCCGACGCAATCCCTCGAGTTGTGATCGCATCCAGACCACTCGAAGCCCACATGCGTGCCGCAATTGCCGCAGCAGACGCCGCCGCAGCAGGTGCCAGCACCGCTGCCTGCGTGGGGGTGCTCGTCGACACCGCGTTCGCGGCTCCCCCACTAGGGTCACCAGATGATGACACCCCGCGCGACGGGTCAGGGGTTCTCCTGTGGTCGAATTTCATCGACAGTCGTGAGGTCCCCTCACCGCCGACTGACAATCGAACGCCTGGCTTCTGGCTCTACACGTCGGGCACGACGGGCCAGCCGAAAGCCGCTGTTCACACGCACGGTGACATCAAAGGCGTGGCCGACACTTATGCCCGGTCGGTCCTTGCGATCGACCCAGACGACGTGTGCTACTCGGTGGCCAAGCTGTTCTTCGCGTTCGGCCTCGGAAACTGCTTGTTTTTCCCTCTGTCGGTTGGCGCTTCTGCTGTCATAGATCCTCGCCCACCCACCCCTGCGATCGTGGCCGACAATGCGCAGCGACACCAGCCGTCCCTGTTCTTCGCTCCTCCCGGGTTCTGCGCAGCTCTCGTGGATTCCGCTGTATCGGCTGATACTTTTGCCTCGCTCCGGGCAACGGTCACTGCGGGAGAGACGCTTCCAGCGGAGGTCTACCGTCGCTTCAAAGAGCGCTTCGGGGTTGAGATGCTCGACGGGATCGGATCCACCGAGGCACTGCACATCTTCATCTCCAACCACCCTGGTGACGTCCGGCCCGGCTCGACCGGCCGGGTCGTCGACGGCTACAAGGTGCGCCTCACTGACGACCACGGTGACGAGATCCGCTCGGCGAGCGCACAGGGAGCGCTTTGGGTGCGCGGCCCCTCGGTAACTCAGGGCTATTGGGCACGCCCGGAGACCAACAAGGCGACCTTCCTCGATGCCTGGTGTCGAACTGGAGACGTCTACAGGCGCGACGAGGAGGGCTACTACTACTTCGTCGGCCGTAACAGCGACATGATCAAGGCGGGAGGCATCTGGGTTTCCCCCGCCGAGGTAGAGGCGGCGCTCATAGAGCACCCCGGCGTTCTAGAGGTGGCTGTCGTCGGCGGCCGCAGTGCCGAAGGCCTCGAAATTACCGTTGCTTTTGTCGTCGCAGCAGCAGGTCACCAGATAGACACTGCCGCGCTGATCACGCACTGCAAGCAGCGTCTTGCGTCATTCAAAAGACCACGCGAGATCTTCCTGGTCGACTCGCTGCCGAAGACGGCAACTGGCAAAATCCAACGCTTCGCCCTACGGACCCGCCTCGAAGGCGAAGTGCCGCCGGCTGCAACAAATCTCGCCCCGAGCTTGTGAGCGGATACGGGGAGCTGACCGTCGAAGTCGACGGCGGCTCCGTGGAAGTACTCGCTTGGAGCGGTGACACTTCGCTCGCGCCGGTAGTCCTCCTACACGAGGGGCTCGGATCGGCTCGCCTGTGGCGAACCTTCCCGGTGGACGTCCATCAAAGCACCCGGCGCACCGTCGTCGCCTGGTCCCGTCACGGGTACGGCTTCTCAGAACCGACAAGACGCTCGCGAGCGGTCGGCTACATGCACGACGAGGCACTCGTCGTCCTACCTTCCTTGCTGGAACACCTTTCGCTTACCTTTCCGGTACTTGTCGGCCACAGCGACGGCGCGTCGATTGCGCTGATCCACGCCGGCTCCGGTCATCCGGTCAGTGCTGTCGTCGCAATCGCGCCTCACGTGCTCGTAGAGGACCGCTCGCTGGTCGGGATTGAGGCTGCGCGGGAGCGCTTCGATACGACGGACCTCGTGAAGCGGATGGGCCGCCATCACCGTGACCCGTTAACGACTTTTAGAGGCTGGAATGACATTTGGTTGTCGGAGCAGTTCAGGACTTGGAACATCGAGGAGTTCGTTGGGCACATAACTGCGCCTGTGCTGGCAATTCAGGCAGCCGACGACGAGTACGGGACACTCGAGCAGCTCTCCAGGATCAAGGCTCGACTGCCGGGCCGCTACGAGGAGCTGGTACTTGGTTCGGGAGGACACGCGCCTCACACCAGTCACCCGCAGGTCGTGCTAGATTCGATCGTTGCATTCCTAGAAGACTGCGCTTGAGCAGCAGAGACTCCGCTCGCGCCACCGGCGAGTCCGCCCGCGCCAGTAGCGAGTCCGCCCGCGCAAGCAGCGAATCCGCCCGCGCCAGCAGCGTTCTGCGTCGCCATGCGGTCGGAGCAGACAATGCGAGGCGGCTGCTGCTCACCGTGATGGGCGAGTTTGTCCTTCCAAACGGCGGAATGGCGTGGACACAGACCTTCCTCGAAGTCCTCTCACGTTTTGACATCGAACAAGGCACGGTACGCCAAGCGCTGGCCCGGTCGGCGGCGGCCGGGTGGATAGAGGCGGACCGGGTCGGGCGGCGTACCCGCTGGCGTTTGACACCGGCAGGTGAGCAGCTTCTTGTCGAGGGCACCGAGCGTATCTACGGATTCACCGGCTACGCCGGCTCCTGGGACGGTAGATGGCTTATCGTTCTCGCCTCCGTCCCTGAGACGGACCGCTCCGGGCGCCACCTGCTGCGGACCGGTTTGAGCAGATCCGGCCTGGGCAGTCCTTCGCCAGGAATCTGGATTGGCACCAACACGTCACGCCTCCACTCGGTCGAGGACGTGCTGTCACGGACGGGTGTCACCAACACTGCGCAAGTGTTCGTCGCCGAGCACCGAGGCGCAATGCCCGTGGCCTCGATGGTGGCACAGGCATGGGACTTGCCGGGGATCGAAGCCGAATACGAAGCCTTCGTCGACCAGTTTCGCTCCGGTGCTGCGACCGACCCGCTCGTGCGTGTCATCGAGCTGGTCCACGCATGGCGCCGCTTCCCTTGGCGGGATCCGTCGCTGCCTGCCGAGTTGCTGCCTTCAGGCTGGAAGGGCGTTGAGGCCGCACAGTTGTTCCAGGAACGTCATCAGCATTGGGCTGGAGCTGCAACGAAGGAGTGGCTTAGGATCAGCCGCTCCTCCGACTCGTAGCACTGGACACGTGACG
>JAJZDJ010000187.1 GCA_021828685.1 Actinomycetes bacterium
GCGTAGGCGAGAGTCTGTGGATCGCAGATGTGCACGGCGAGATGGCTCCTGATGGCCGGCTCGGTTTCGGCCATGCGGTCGAGCATCCAAGTCTCATCTGACGCCCAGTCACCGGGTTTGATGTCCCTCCGCGACACTCCGGGAACTACCAGCATGCTCAGCTCCACCCCTACCACCTTGTCGGGATGGGCGTGGCCGAGATGAGCGGACACCATTGCCCCCCAATCCCCGCCGTAGGCGCCGAAACGTTTGTAGCCGAGAATGTCGCTCATCAGCTCTGCCCAAGTGTCGGCGATCACCGCCACGTCGACGCCGGGGCGCCGCAGCGGCGAGGAGAACCCGAAACCTGGCAGGGATGGGACGACCACGTCGAACGCGTCAGCCGCGTCGCCTCCGTGGGCTGCTGGGTCGCTGAGCGGCCCGATCACTTTATTCATGTCCCAGAACGTCCACGGCCACCCGTGGGAAACGACGAGGGGTAGCGCCGGCCCTCCCTTGCCCCGCACGTGGACGAAATGTATCGGCATCCCCCCGATCTCGACGATGTAGGCGGGCAGGCGATTGATGTCGGCCTCGTGGCGTCTCCAGTCGTAGGAGTCGACCCAGTAGCGCACCATTTCGGCCAGCCACGACTGTTCGACCCCGTAACGCCACGTTTCGTTGCCGAAGTCGTCAGCCCAACGCGCGCTCGTTAGACGTTTCCGCAAATCGTCGAGCTCGTTGTCTGGGATGTCGACGTGGAACTCTTTCGGATCGGACAGCGTCATAAGACCTCCCGGCGGGCGAGTACTCTCAAGCGGCGAGTATACGGGTGCTCTCGCCAAGTTATTTGGGCGTCCGAGCAATCGCGGATATAGAGTTGGCCATGAGCGCGCAACGGACCCTGGAGGGTCGCACGGCCATAGTCACTGGCGGCTCCGGCGGGATGGGTTTGGCGATCTGCCGCCGGTTCGCGGAGAACGGCGCTTCGTTAGTGGTCGCCGACGTCAACACAGAACGCGGCGAGCTCGCCGTGGAGCAGGCGCACCGCGCCGGGGCCGACGCCGTGTTCGTGGCAACTGACGTCGGATCAGCGCCTGACGTCGAGGCGATGGTCGCTGTGGCTGTCGACCGCTTCGGCGGACTCGACTGCGCGGTCAACGCTGCAGCTATCGAGTTCGAACGTGGACCACTCGCTGACTGCGAGGACGACGAGTTCGACAGGATGATCAGGGTCAATCTCCGGTCAGTGTTTCTTTGCATGAAGCACGAGATCAAGGCGATGCTCGCCTCGGCCAAAGGGGGGCGGATCGTCAACATAGCCTCCACCAATTCCTTCAGGCCTCAACCGAACCAGCCGGCGTACACCGCGTCGAAGCACGGCGTCCTCGGCCTGACCAGGAGCGCCGCTATCGACTACGCATCCTCGGGGATTCGCATCAATGCGATCTGCCCGGGGGCGATCGATACGCCGATGCTTCGCAACGCAATAGCGACCCGCCACCGAGACCCGGGAGACGTGGCCCAAAGGCTCACCCCGCTGCACCGCTTCGGCCACCCCGACGAGATCGCCGACGCTGCCCTTTGGCTTTGCAGCGACTCGTCCTCGTTCGTCCTCGGCCATGCGCTGGCGGTCGACGGCGGCTACCTCGCAACCTAGACCCAGGAGAACCATGGCAATCGCAGACTTCTCGGCTCGCAGCCTTTCGGAACTTTGGTCCCTGGAAGGTCGGAGCGCCGTCGTAACCGGCGCTGCAAGAGGGATCGGAGCGGCAGTAGCGCACCGTTTGGCGGAGGCAGGAGCGTCGGTTCTCGTAACCGACGTCGACGGGGAGGGAGCCGCCGCAGTTGCCGCCGAACTGCCGCCCAGCCCTGCCGGGCCGCATCGGTCGTTGCGCGTCGACATAACCGATACAGGTTCGCTCGTGGCGGCAGCCGACATGGCGCTCGAAAGGTCCGGGCGCCTCGACATCTGGGTCAACAACGCGGGCATCTACCCGGCTACCGGTCCGGCCATCGACGCAGCAGACGACTTCATCGACCGGATGCTCTCGGTTAACGTGCGTGGCACTTTTGCGGCGGCGCGCGAGGCCGCGCGGCGCATGACTGCCGGCGGGGTGATCGTCAACCTCGCGTCGACCACCGCCTTTCGGGCTTCCGCGGGTATCAGCGCGTACAGCACTTCCAAGCACGCTGTCGTCGGCTTGACCAAGTGCCTGGCGGTCGAGTTCGCACCTCTCGGTATTCGGGTTGTCGGCGTCGCACCCACGGTGATTGACACTCCAGGAGTCCGGGAACAGCTTGATCCGCTGGCGAAGGCCGGTCTCGACGTCGGGGCGGCGATGGCCGCGAACCTTCTGGGTCGTGCCGGCGTCGCCGACGACGTTGCGCGGGTCGTGCTGTTCGCGGTTAGCGACATGGCGGCATTCGTCACCGGATCCACGATCCCCGTCGACGCCGGATCGCTCGCCGGCCACTAGGACCGGCTGCGGCTACTAGCCTCGCCGCTTATGGCAGAACGCCGGACCCTCGAATTCGACCCGATCGCCGAAGCTCGTCGACAGTGGAAGCGTCGGCGTTGGCCGGCGCCGACGTGGATGGCGGCTGCGACTTCCATTATGAGAGCTCAGCAGCTCGTGCTGCGTGAGGTCGACGACGCGCTACGGCCCTTTGGCCTGACGTTTGCCCGCTACGAGTCGCTCGTGCTCCTGTACTTCTCGCGCTCGCAAGCGCTCCCGCTCGGGAAGATGGGCGACCGTCTGATGGTTCATCCCGCCAGCGTCACGAACGCCATCGACCGCCTCGAGCAGGACGGCCTCGTACGGCGGGTACGCCACGATGAGGACAAGAGGATGGTGCTCGCAGAGCTCACCGATGACGGGCGCAGGGTCGTGGAAGCAGCCACCGAAGCCGTCGGCAAGACGCGCTTCGGCCTTTCGGAAATGTCGAGCGGTGAAGCCGACCAGCTGACCGAGCTCGTCGGGCTTCTCCGCAAACGCGTGGGGGACTTCGCCGAAGGACCCGTTCCGGCTACTCTGGCTACTACGGCCACTCCGGCTGGGTCTTCCGCCGAGGAGGCCCGCAAGACGTCGCGCAGGCGGCCGCGAGGCACCCTTACGACCGAGGACGTGTAGTGCCCGTTGCTCTCGTGACTGGAGCCGGGTCCGGCATTGGACTAGCGACCGTGCTCCGGCTGCTCGACGAGGGCTACAAGGTGGTCGGCGTCGACCTGCAAGCGCCGCAGATCGACGCCGAACCTGACAGGTTTGCCGGCATACCCGCCGACGTGACGGAGCAGGCCGACAACGAGCGTGCCGTGAGCGAAGCGGTCAACAGGTTCGGCTCGCTTGACGCTGTCGCCCTCAACGCCGGGGTCACCGGCTCCGGAGCCATCGACGCGCTGCCTATCGAGACGTACGAACGAATCCTCGCCGTCGATCTCACAGGTCCTGTGCTCGGCATGAGAGCCGCGATCGGTGCCCTTCGCGCGAGCCGCGGTCCTCGCTCCGTCGTCGTCACGGCCTCAACGTCCGGTCTCGGAGGCGACCCTGGCATGTGGGCTTACAACGCTGCCAAAGCCGGTGCGGTCAACCTTGTCCGCTCCCTCGCCCTCGAGCTCGGGGCTGAAGGCATCCGGGTGAACGCCGTCTGTCCCGGCCCGACCGTGACCGCGATGACGTCACGCCTGCGCGACACCGCACCGGAGGCGGCTGGGAGGCTGATCGCGGCGATACCGCTGCACCGCTGGGGCCAGCCCGAGGAGATCGCCGAAGCTATCGCATTCCTCCTCTCGCCGAAAGCGTCGTTCATCAGCGGGGTGGCGCTACCCGTAGACGGCGGCGTCACCGCCACTACCGGCCAGTTCCTGCCCTCGTCCAGCCCCGCCTAGATAGAGCGCCCCCCTAGCGGGGACCCCACGGCCGCGCTCGTCACCACCCGAGGCTCATCAGGGCGGGCGTAGTTGGTCTAGGAGGCGGCGCAGGGACGGGAGTTGGCGGAGGTCTTTGGCTCTTCCGGCGGCTTCTTTGGAGGCGATGACGTCGGCCAAGTCGGCGACTGGAACATTGGGATGATCGCCGACGGCCAGGCGGACGGCGCGGGTTGCCAGGTCGGCGTAGCCAGTCGTGCCTTCTGGGGTAAAGCTAACATCGAGCGGGCCATGATCGGTGATGAGGGTGATCACTGGCCGGGTGGCGAGGGTGTCGGCGTCGAGGGGGGCGGGGACACCTTGGGGTTCGCCCCCGACACGCAGGCGGGCGCCGAGCTCGGCGAGCGCGTCGGCGAGGCGGTGGAGATTGTCGGTGTCGGTGGCGGGGGTGATGTCGGCGTCAGTGGTGCGGGGCAGATCGGAACCCCACATCGCTGCGGCCTCGACTCGGCGGTGTTCGCCGCAACGCGGCTCGTCGCGCTCCACGCCAATGGGGCAGGGGCTGCCGTCGTCGAGAATCCACCCGCAAACCGGTCCGGTCACGACTTGGCCGGTGTCAACTCGATACCCATACGGTGGCCGACCGGCGTTGGGCCGCCAACTTGGCCCGCCACCGGTCGCGTTCCGCAGCGGGCAGGGAGGCCTCCCATGCGGCCAGCGTCTGGTCGTGGTCATCCATGGAGGCGAGCCGGGCCCGCAGATCGAACCCGGCTGCGGCCAGGATCCGATACAAGGTGGGCAATGTGGGCTGGCGACGCCCGGCCTCATAGGCGGCGACCGCCGACTGCACGGTGTGCGCCCGGGCGGCCAGCTCCGCCTGGGTCATACCAGCCCGGGAGCGGGCATCAGCGATCAACGCCCCGGCCGCTTCGTCCCACTCGGACCTAACCACCCTACCATCATATATCGCATCGTAGATAACCGGTTCGGGTTTCTCGTCGGCGTCGAAAACGGTCAGGTGAGCCAGTTCCTGCCCTCGTCCAGCCCCGCCTAGACAGAGCGCCCCCCTAGCGGGGACCCCACGGATGCGCTCGTCAGCCAATCCCACGCAGCCCGGCTTGGCGGATGAGCGGCTTGCGCGCGCCGAACGTTCCCTGGCCACGCTCCGCCGCCTCGCGCGAACCGGTGGTCAGTCCACCGTCGACCACCAGCGCAGTGCCGCTCACGAAGCCGGCGTCGTCGCTCGCCAGCCACAGGGCCGCCCGTGCTATGTCGTCGGCGATCCCGGCTCGACCGCGAAGTGGGGTCTTGCGCTCGCGGAACACTTCTGCCGCCCGCTCGACAGCCGTATGGTCACCTACTGACACGTCCGCTGTCATCTCCGTTGCGTGATTTCCCGGCACTATGGCTGCCACCCGGACACCCCAGGGTCCGAGCTCCGCAGCCACATTGCGGGTCAGGCCGAGTATCGCCGACTTGGCTGCCGTATAGACGTGCGGGCCGAGCCCGCCCATTACGCCAGCGATGCTTGACGTGGAGATGATGACCCCGCTCTCTTGTGCCTTCATCACCTTCGCGGCGTGTTTCATCCCTAGAAAGACAGATCGCAGCAGGACACCCATGGTGAACTCGTACTCTTCGAGGGGGATCTCGTCTATCGGTCCGACTGCTCCGACGATGCCAGCGTTGTTAAACATGACATCCAACCCGCCGAAGCTCGTGACGGCAGTATCGACCAGGGCCGCCACGTCGTCTTCTTTCGACACGTCGGTGCGTACGAAGACCGCTCGGCCCCCGATGCTCTCAGCCACCCGCCGTCCGCGCTCCTCTTGGAGGTCGGCGACGATCACCGACGCACCTTCGGCTGCCATCAGGCGCGCCGTGGCAGCGCCAAAGCCGCTCGCCCCTCCGGTTATGGCTGCAACCTTTCCTTGGACTCGTACACCCATTTTGCAACTCCTGTCTGTGTCTGTGTCCGTTCTTGTGCTACGGGGAGCGGAAGATGTCGTGAGTTCCGATCCTTCGCCACACGACGTGAGCCTCGCCGACCATGACCTCAGCTCCGAACTGCCAGGTGGCGCGCCCGTCGGGTGAAAACGTCATCTCCATGATCTGGCCGGCTCCCGTGACGCCCTTCGCCCGAAGCCCTGGCCGGAACGGCCTTCCGGCGTCCAGGTCCTCGACGAACAGACCGACTGCGACGCGGAACCTCTGCTGCTCAGCGGTGCTGAGCGATTCCCAGTCTTGGTCGAACCTGGGAAGACGCCGGTAGGTGGGCACCTACCGGAAAGAATCGAGAAACGCCTCACCATCGTC
>JAJZDJ010000188.1 GCA_021828685.1 Actinomycetes bacterium
ACCGAGGCCCTGATAGCGTCGCCCGCTTTGGTTAACTTAGAGCCATGGACGAGACGTGGACCGCGCCGACTGTGGAGCGCAGAGAGCCCGACCTGGTCGCCGATGAGCGCACCAGCCTTGAGCAGTGGCTTGACTACCACCGGTCCACCCTCCTCACCAAGTGCGCGGGGCTGACAGCGACACAGCTCAAACTGCGGGCGGTGCCACCGTCGCGCCTGACGTTGCTCGGGCTCGTCCGTCACATGGTCGAAGTCGAGCGCTGGTGGTTCCGAATGCACGCCAAGGGCGAGGACCTGGCCTTCGTCTACGATCCCGACGGCGTCGGCTTGGACTTCGAACAGATCGACGATGCCGACGCAAGCGCTGATCTCGCCGCATTCGGGCGCGAATGTGACGCCGCTCGAGCCGCGGTAGCCGGACGGTCGCTGGACGACGTCGTGCCCAGCAGGGGCCACCACCCGGAGCGTGAGCGCGACCTCCGCTGGATCTTCGTGCACATGATCGAGGAGTACGCGCGGCACAACGGGCACGCCGACCTCCTCCGAGAGGCCATCGACGGCGCCACCGGCGACTGAGCGCCATCTCAGAATGGGCCGTGACGAGGCGACAGACCGGTACGTCTGGTCGCGCCCAGCCGGTACCGATTTCCGAGCGCCCGGTAAGTGCCGTTGCCGAGCGTCGCGCTAGCCCCAGCGCTGGAACCTCTCGATCCGAGCGCGGGACTTGGATGGCTTCCGCCGCGCCACGCCCGGTCCTGGGGCTGGTGAGACAACTGGGTTCGACCTGCAGCTCTGGGATGCCAAACGTATGGGTCCTCCATACCATGTTCGAACACCCGCGTGTCGACCCTCGGTTGTCCCACCAGGAAGTTCATCAGCAGGGCTTACGCTCTGGGAGCGTCGGACCGCTCGTGATCGGGGGGGTCAACATCGACGACGAGGCCGTCGTCACCGGGATCCCCCTTGGGCGGACGGCTGACCCCGGCCCCGGATGGGCCCGGCTGCGATGGTCAGACTTCGCTGTCCGGGTGGGCGCTCCGATGGCGAGCCGTAGTTACCCGCCGTGCCGCAAATGGTTCCCGGGCCCCAGCTGGCCCGCGAGCATAAGGCCGCCCGCCGTAGGGGGCTCGCTCGACCGAGGGGCACTGCTCGCATTGCTCGAGGCTCTTGCGGCAGACACCCAAGCCGGCCTGTCAGCCCAAACCACCTGCTTCTTGGTGCCGACGGCAACGCGGCACTGGAAAAAGCCGCTCGTCTTCTCCGGACCGCTCAGCCAAGTGGCAGACCTGTACGACGATGGGCGTATGGTTGCCTCGCCGTCGAACTTCTGGCCGGCCGACAGGAGCTGGTTTGTCCTCACTGACTGGGATCTCCTCGGAACCAAAGTGAGCGGTTCCTCGCGCTTGATCGAGGACTTGCATTGCCATCCCGAGCTTGAGGTCGTTCAGTTTCCTTGACAATTCCTGCAGACGGAGCGACGTCCAACTATCGGGCCAATTCCGGGGGAGTTTCGGGAACAGCTGTCTGTGCGTCCGACGGTGGCTTGCCAACGCGGGCTCGACGAAGTGCGAAGTGGGGTCGCAGGCCCACGCCGCCTTGAGACGTCCCGGCTCCTCAGCGCAGCTGGTGGACCCTGCCCGCCGATCCCCAGCTTGTGTCAGCTGTCCACACGTCTACGTCGAGCCGTTCGCCGACGGCAAGGCAGAGCCGGTCGGCCAGTGACAGCCCCTCTCCCCTGCGCCACCGGCTGGCGGCCCATTCGGCGTCCTCCTCGATGACCGCTTCGACGGCGAGGTTGTAGCTCACAAGCAGCGCCCGGACCAGGGGCCAGTCCCGGCCCGCGGCTCGGACCTTCTGGGCGACCTCCGACCAGTTCGCCGCCCCACAGCTGGCACCTTCCGCGAGAAGGAGCTCGGCCCGCCCGGCGCCCTCCTCGCCCTGGGCGAAGGCAAGCAGGACCGAGGCATCCACGACGCTCAAGCGGCGTCCTCGCTGGCGGCGGCGGCGCGCCGTTCGGCGAGGAGCTCACCGACGAGGTCGAGGCCTGAAAGCTCGTCCCGGACCCGGTCGCGCAGTTGGGCGCGGGTCATCAGGACAATCCCTGATGGGGTCTCGAAGAGCACCAGCGTCGTACCTTCGACCAGGCCAGCCCGCTCCCGTACCTCGGCAGGCACGACCAGGCGGCCCCGGTCGCCCACAACGACCGTATGCGTACCACTCACGTTGCCACGGTACCACACAGAAGGTACGCGTGGGCCGAGGGTGCAGCACAGTGGCTTTTGGTCAAGACTGCAGGCGTTCGCCAGTTCGAACGCTGAATCGTTGATGGGAGTTGTCTGGTAGTCGAGGAGGACGTAAGCCGCGACCAAACAGAGCCCCCCGACCTCTTGGCGAGGCCCATGATGGGCAGGTGCATCAGGCCGTAGTAGTACCAGGCCTCGACGTTCACGTGGCTGGCTCCGCAAGTGAGCGGCCCGGCCATGCCGTGCTCGGCCAACTCGAGGGTAGCCATGCATTCGGCTGCGACCGGCGGACCGGAACAACGGCTGGCACGTCCCCGATGGGCTGGTGAGCCACGTCCTCGTGGGCACCCCTTACGACGACCGTTGCCGCACGCCCACTGTGAAGCTCATGGTGGCCCCCGTCGATAAGGCGGGCCGCATCGGCTATGGCTACGAGGTAGCTCGGGCGTTGGAGGGTACCTGTCAGCAGGGCTCGGTGGTCCAGCCCTGACGGCCACACCTATACCGACACGAAGAGGGTCCTCGATGCTTGTTGGCGAGGGACCGAGTTACCGCGCGGTGGTCGGCAGGCGGTTTGCATGGCGAACCCGTGGTCGTGGACAGTCACGGTCGTGTCTACTCCGGGACTTCCGCCTCCGGGCCCAGCTACTCCGGGGCCGCCCTGAGGGCTCCGTGAGGACGGGGACAACAACGCCGGGTGGGGCACTGTCGGCCGCGTCCCCGTGTCGCATTCTCACCGTGTGGCCAGGTGCCGCGCGCTTGTGCCTGGCTAGCCCTCGCCCCCACCAGGTATCGGCTACCGCAACATATCGCTCAGGAAGCGAGCAGTCTGCAGGCCAGACCCGCCTGGGAGGATTCGGCTGGGTCTGCCTGGCCACGGACGCGGCGACGTGCGACTCGTGCCGAACGACGAGGATCACCGCAAGCCGAGCACCGCCAGGAGGGCGTCGTCGACGCCCCATAGCTCCTCGTGGGAGAGGCGCCCCACGATGTCGCCGAGCCGGGTGGCGTCGACCGCGCCGATCTGCTCGACCAGGACGCGCGTGGACTCGCCGGCGATCTCGACTTCCGGTCGGAACGACGCGGGGCGCGCGCTGCGAGACGTGGGTGCGACGATCACGACCGAGCGAGGCAGGAACTCGTCCGCCTGCACGACGACAGCGAAGCGGTCCCCGTGCTGCTGGTGGCCTACACCCTTCGGCAGGCGGAGGCGGTGGATGTCACCCCGGAGCACGAAGCGCTTCCATCAGCCGCGCGACGGCGAGCATCTCCTCACGGTCGGCCTCGTCGCCCTCCAAGGCGGCCACCTCGGCCGCCAGCTCGTGACTACGGCGACGGTGGCGGACCTCGCCGAGCAGGGCGGTCCGGATGGCCTCGGACCGGGTCAGGCCCGTGGCCTCCAGCGCTCGCAGCGCCCTGTCGGCCTCGTCATCGAGCCTCACCGAAATCGCCCTTGCCACCGCCCAAGCGTATCACGATCTGTCCTACACCACGCACAGAACCGAGGGCCTTCGACGCCATGGCCGCTGCCTACGGCGCGATACTCGGCCATGACGAACCCGTCGTCAGCGGACCGGGCCCCGACGGGGACGGTCGTCGAGGCGATGGGCGGCCCCGCCGCCGTCGCGGCCCTCGCGAAGGCGTGGCACGCTCGCTGCCTCGCCGACCCGATCCTGGCGCACGCCTTCCACGGCGGGGTCCACCCTGACCACACCGACCGGCTGGCCGCCTACTGGTGTGAACAGCTCGGTGGGCCGCCCGGCTACACCGAGGTGGTCGGTGGCCACGCCGACGTCGTCCGCATGCACAGTGGCAACGGCCCGCACGAGCAGATGGACGGTCGAGCAGTGGCAGCCTTCGCGGCCGCCCTCGACGACGTCGGGATCCCGAAGGAGCCAGCGTTGCGTTTCGAGCTCATTGCCTGGTTCACCTGGGCGACGGCGCTGCTCAACCACCGATGGTCTGACCCGAGCGAAGTTCCGGCCTCGCTGCCGATGCCACGCTGGGACTGGGGCGGCACAGACGGCTGGTGAGAGCGCTCCAGGTTGCAGTGGTGCCGCGACGACCGGTCCGGTGACAGCTTCACCCGCTGCGGACGCACCATCGGCGACGGCGAAACCACTCGCCGGGGCGCTCGCCTCGGGAGGGTGACCAACAGCAGCAGTGGAGCCGGAACTGGATCTATTGCCGACGCTCCCTTTCTTCCGGCCCGGCTCCCCGGGGCCGGTCGGAGCAGGGCATGAGGGTCTACGCTGGCCCAGCACGAGCACAGCCCAGCAAACCCAGACTGACGCTCCAACACGACGGCGGACGAAGCCAGCGCACGAGCGCCGAACGGCAATTCCAGGCCGTGCAAGGTGACTCCGGACGTGCGCCAGATGAGCCCGCCGCCTGGGTGGCGGCCAGCGATGCTCCGAGTCCACCTGCCAGGAGAGGACTTCGGAACATTATGCCCGGCAGGTACGGATATGCGTCGAGGTAGCCCGAGACGCCATCTCGCCAACTGCGGCGACGGCCGGGTAGCCCCCGATCGGGTGGAGCGACGCTGATCGACGCTTTGGCTAGGCTTGTCTGGCCACCTCGCGGCCGCACTGAGCCAGCGCCGCAGTAACGCCGCGGCGCCCAACCCTGAGGTCTTCCCCCACTTCCCGCGCTAGGAGAGAAGGCGGGTGCCGGGGCGTGACCCTGCCGCTGGCAGGGCGTGATGTGGACACTGCCGAAGGAGATGTTCGAGTTGCTGGGCGGTAGTATGACCGGGAGCGTTGCGGTGAGCTTCATCCCAAGCCGGACGCAGTCGTCCGATCCCGCCGCGTCGTGGACGCCGCAGCCTGCGCCGATGCTGAGGTGCGATCCGGTCGATGTACGCCTGGGCATCGGAATGGACTTTGGGACGAGCGGCAGCGGTCACGGTTTGCACCAGACCCATCACAAATCTCGGAGGAGGGAGTCGAGCTTCACATAGCCCTCCCGCACGCCAGTGTCCATCCCGCTAGCGAGGATCATGTTGCGGAGCGACAAAGCCTCCACCACGGAGACCGTAGTGAGACGAGTCCCACCGTCAGGCAGAGCCCTGAAGGTCGTGGTGTCGAGGCTCACACCGTCCGGCGCGCCGTCGTAGGTGAACGTCTGGACTAGCCGTTCGTCGGAACGGACCTCATGGAACGAGCCGTAGAAACCGGCGATGCGTTCGCCCTCACGCCAGGCGGCGTAACGCCAGCTTCCTCCGGTTCGAGCGTCCCAGTGCTCGATGCGGGCTTCGACACTGTGCGGCCCGATCCGCCGGCTGAACAGCTCCGGTTCGACAAAGGCTCGGAACACCTGTGCCGGAGGTGCAGCGAAGGTGCGTTCGATAGTGATCGTGGGAAGGTCGGCGGGTGCCTCGATTGTCGTCTCGGGCGTCGATGTCTCGCTTGTAGTGCTCATGACGGACCTGTCCTCCGAGGTTTCGGGTTCTTCGTTGATTTAGGCGTGGTATCGAGATCGGCGAGGAGGCCGTCAAGCCGGGCGAAGCGAGTTTCGGCCTCGCGCCGGTAGCGCTCGGCCCAGCCGGTCATCAGACCGAGCACCTCTGCCTCCAAGTGGCACGGTCGTCGGTGCGAGTCCCCGGTGCGGCTCACCAGCCCGGCATCCTCGAGCACCTTCAGGTGTTTGGAGACGGCCTGAACGCTCATGCCGTACGGCGAGGCGAGTTCCCCCACGGTCGCGTCTCCGACGGCCAGACGGGCCACGACATCACGCCGGGTGGGGTCGGCCAATGCCGCGAACACTCGGGACAACTCGTCGTGGGCCACGTCACCTCCTCAACCGATCGGTTGACATCAGAGTATGACGGGGCGTCCAGATTGTCAACCAACTAGTTGTGACTAGTCAGACCCCCCGCCGCCCAGCAGTCAGAGCAGTGGAGGTCTGCATCCTC
>JAJZDJ010000189.1 GCA_021828685.1 Actinomycetes bacterium
TGTCAACAGGATGGCCGGCGAGTTCGGCCACATGGTGGTGGCGCTCGACGGGCCGGCGTGCCCGTGCGGCAACAGCGGATGCTGGGAGCGGCTGGCTTCGGGCAGCGCTCTCGGGGAGCTCGCGCGCACCGCGGCTAAAGCCGGCGACGCCCCGGCACTGCTCGACATGGCGGGAGGCGACCCGGCCGCCGTGACCGGCGAGCACCTGACAGCCGCTGCAAGCGACGGGGACCCGGTCGCTCTAGAGCTTATGAGACGCTTCGGGGGTTTCGTTGCGATGGGGATAGCGAACCTCGTCAACATCTTCGACCCGCAGGTGGTTGTCGTCGGTGGAGGCCTAGTCAAGTCCGGCGAGGTGCTGATAGGTCCCATCAGGGAGGGACTCGATGGGCTGGCGATGGGCGCCAGGGTGCGGCCCGAGGTGTCGGTACTGCCGGCCCTGCTCGGCGAGACCGCCGGGGCGGTCGGCGCAGGGCTGATGGCGCTCGAAAGCGCCTGTTAGGAGACGGGTCTCTTCTTCAGCTCCTGCATTGAGTATCCCTATTTGGTATACGATTAAGTATGTCTGTCACTACGATCAAGGTTGATTCCGCAGTCCGTGACCGGCTCGCGGGGATCGCCCGGGCGCGAGGCGTCACGATGAGCGGACTGCTGGAGCAGGAATCGCGTCGTTTGGAGGTCGAGCAGTACTGGTCGGAGGTCGAGGCCGCCCACCGCCGCATGCAGCGCGATGACCCGGGCGGATGGGACGATTACATCGCCGAGCTGGCCGAGGTCACCGCCGGCGAGCCGGACGCTTCTGCAGCGGAGGAGTGGCCGGAGTACAACGGGTGAGGGTGGAGCAGGGCCATATCTGGCTGGCCACCTTGGACCCCACGGTGGCCAACGAGCAACGCGGCTTTCGGCCGTGCCTCGTGGTCTCCGGGGATCGTTTCAACGCGCTGGCGATCCGACAGGCCATCGTGGTGCCTTTGACCACCCGGGAACGCGGGTTCCCACACCACGTCCGTGTTGTAGACGACGGCGGGCTCAACCGTGCCAGCTGGGCCATGTGCGAGGCGGTGCGGGCAGTATCGACGCAGCGGTTCGAGCTTGAGATCAGCACCGCCTCCGACGACACTTTGACCGAGGTCATCGGCCAGTTGAACCTCTTGCTCACCGCCGACGGTGCTTACCGGAGTATCTAGTAGCCTCGGTTCGTGGAATTCCGTCGGATCAACGGGCTGCCGCCCTATGTCTTCGCCATCATCAACGAGCTTCGCGACGAGGCCCGCCACGCCGGCCGTGACGTCGTGGACATGGGGTTCGGTAACCCCGATATTCCGAGCCCGGAGGTAGCCGTCGAGAAGCTCGCCGAGGCGGCCCGCAACCCGCGCAATCACCGCTACTCGGCATCGAGGGGTATCCCGAAGCTTCGACTTGCTATCTCCAACCTGTACCTCCGCCGTTTCGGGGTCGACATCGACCCCGACCGCGAGGTCGTCACGACGATCGGCGCCAAGGAAGGGCTGTCGCATCTCATGTGGACCCTCGTCGGACCTGGCGACACTGCTCTGGTGCCGACGCCCAGCTACCCGATCCACATCTACGCCCCCCTGTTCGCAGGCGCGGACGTCCAGCAGGTCCGCCTCGGACCGGACCAGGACTTCTTCGCGAACCTGATGAACAGCTGGGAGTCGACGTGGCCGAGGCCGCGGGTCATCGTCTTCTCCTTCCCTCACAACCCGACCACCGAATGCGTGGACCTCGCCTGGATGACCCGCCTCGTCGATTTCGCCCGTGAGCACGATGTCATCTTGGTGCACGACTTCGCCTACTCCGACACCTCCTTCGACGGCTACCAGCCGCCGTCTGTCCTGCAGGTTCCGGGGGCGAAGGACGTCGCCGTCGAGTTCTACACGCTCACCAAGAGCTTCTCGATGGCAGGATGGCGGATGGCTTTCATGGTCGGCAACGCTGAGATCGTCGCCGCGTTGACGAAGCTCAAAAGCTACCTGGACTACGGCACGTTCCAGCCGATACAGATCGCGTCGATCGTCGCACTGAACGAGGCGTCGGAATATCCGAAAGAGGTCAACGAGATCTACCAGTCGCGGCGAAACGCCCTCTGCGACGGATTGAACCGCATCGGCTGGAACCTGACCGCCCCGAAGGGGACGATGTTCGTGTGGGCGCCGATACCCGAGCCGTACGCCGAGATGGGCTCCCTGGAATTCTCGAAGTTCCTCGTGACCGACGCCGAGGTCGCTACCTCCCCAGGCGTCGGCTTCGGCAAGGGCGGCGAGGGCTTCGTGCGCTTCGCGCTGATCGAGAACGAGCAGCGCATCGCCCAGGCGGTACGCAATCTGCGCAGGTCTCTGACGAAACTGGGGTAAACGACATGGCCTACTGGGCTCTCAAGATCCTCCTGACGCCGCTGCTGCGCATCGCGTTCTCGGTGCGCGCCGTAGGGAGGGCGAACGTTCCCCGCTCCGGCCCTGTAATACTCGCAAGCAACCACCGGTCGTTCATCGACAGCATTTTCATGCCGCTGTGCGTCCGGCGCAGGGTGACCTTCGTCGCCAAGGCGGAGTACTTCGAGTCCTGGAAGACGGCATGGCTGTTTCGTGCTCTCGGCATGATCCCTCTCGACCGGGAGGGCGGCTCGGCATCCGAACGGGCCCTCGTAGCAGCGCGCCGAGTGCTCGCCGACGGCGGGGTGCTCGGCATATACCCCGAGGGGACGCGCTCGCGCGACGGGCGTCTATATAAGGGCCACACCGGCGTCGCCCGCCTCGCGCTTGACACGGGGGCGGTCGTCGTCCCCGTCGCGCAGTCGGGAACTGCTGAGGCACAGCCAATCGGCGTGTTGATCCCGAAGCTGGGCAAGAAGGTCACTGTCGAATTCGGCTGTCCCATCACGCTTGCCGGCCAAAGTCCGGACGGCACCCCGGTGGCCGCAAGCGAGCTGCGACGCATGAGTGACCAGGTCATGTCCGCGATAGCAGCCATGTCGGGCCAGGAACAGGTAGGAGCGTACGCGAGGCACGACCGGGAGCGCCTGTCCGCACCGGGTTCGGAGGCCGAACCGCTCCTCTTGGTCGCCGACACCCCTGGATAACTCCGCTTCGGGCCGAAAGCGGATCGGCTTTTGACATTTCGCTATTGACGCCGAAGCGCAGTGAGGCTAAGAAGGAGCTAAGAATCTCTGGGGAGGAGAATACAATGTCAAAGATCGCCGGGCGCTCCATGCGTCTGCTCGCCACTGCACTCACCGTGGGTGGCGCCGGAACGCTGGCAGCGGTACTGGGGGGCCCTGGCGGGGTCGCCTCCGCGGATACGCAAATGGCCAAGCCCGTACCCGCCACCACGTGCACGACGAAGCCCATCCCGAGCCCGATCAGCAACCCGATCGACGGGAAGCAGATCACTATCGCGGATCCATACTGCGGTTTCACCCCGACGCTCGACAGCTCAGGCAAAGCCATCTCCACCGTCTACAGCGGGTATCTCGCTGACAGCCCAGCAGGGGGAATGGCCAAAGGGGGAGTGTCCGCGTATCGCGTCGAGGTTCCGAAACGCTGGAACGGCACTCTTGTGATGTTCGCCCACGGCTACGCCGGGACCGGCGACACCGTCGGGGTGAGCAACCCGACGCTACGGACCTACTACATCGACCACGGCTATGCCTGGGCGGCGTCGAGCTATGCATTGAACGGCTACGACGTGGGCACCGGTGTGGTCGACACGCACGATCTGCTGAATGCTTTCCGGGCGATCACCGGCAAGCGGCCGAGGCATCGGATCATGAGCGGACTGTCAATGGGCGGCGAGATCACTGCCGTGGAGATCGAGAACTACCGAAACACCTACGAGGCCGCGATGCCCTATTGCGGGGTGCTCGGCGCGAACAGCCTCTTCGACTACTACCTGGGCGCGAATGTCACCGCGGCGGCACTCACGTCCACGACGATCCAATACCCGCCCACGCTCGCAGCCGGCCTGAAATACGGGCTGTCGACGTCGTCGAGCGGTTATGGGGCTGCGGTCACCAGCGAGCTGCCGAAGCTTGGTATCACGAGCGCCGGAGCCTTCTTCTCTACGTCGTTGACCCCGACCGGCCAGTTGTGGTCTGACACCGTGGAGCAGCTTTCGGGGGGTACCCGGCCAGGTTTCGCGAGCGCGTTGAGCTACTGGAACAGCTTCGGGTTCGCGCCGCTAACCAACATTCCGTTCCTGTTCGGGCTCTACCCCGGCACGACGGGCGGCACGATCTACTATGCGCACGGCAACATCGCAGGCAACCAGAACACCTTCTACCACTTCGCGGATCAGAAGTTCCAGAATCTCCAATCGGAGCTCACGCTCAACCTCGCCGCGCTGCGGGTGTCTAGGACCGTCCCGTTCTCCTCGAACCCGACGACCACCGAGCTGCCCGACGTTGTCGGCGACCCGGGAATCCCGGTGTTGTCGCTGCACGGTATAGGCGACTTGTTCGTCCCGCTCGCAATGGACCAGCGCTACAACCGGCTGATGATCGCCCACGGCCAGGGGAACCTCTTCGTTGACAGGGCTATCCGTGAGGTCGGCCACTGCAGCTACACCCAGTCGGAGTTGCAGAGCGGATTCCAGGCGCTCGTGAACTGGGTGAAGACTGGTAAGCGCCCCGCCGGCGACAACATCCTCGACCCGCGTGTCGTCTCCGCTCCGACCTTCGGATGCCGTTTCACCGACCCGGCCGCGGGCAGCCACCCCAACTTCAAGTCGACGACGACGTGCCCGCCGGTGTCAAGTGGGGGCGATGAAGGGCAGTCCGACCACGGAAAGTAAAGCCGTCCGATCGGAGAACTGTCCTAGCGCGCGCTCACGCGGTCGATGGTCTCGGCTGCTGGCTTATCCAGGCGCCGAATCCCGGAACGGTGAACTGCAGCCGGTCGCCAACGGCCATGATGGTGCCGGCTTCGAGCAGCCGGGCTCTGATGGGACTGAGCTGCGGGAGGCGCCGCCCGAGGCGGTCGGCGACGGCCCTGCTGGTCATGGGCCGCCCGGAGGCCTCGATTTCGGCCAAAGTGGTGAGATATTGGCGTTCGGTGCGGGAGGTCTGGGCCCATCGTCCAGAGTAGAGCGTCCGGGCGAGCTCGGCGGCGGCCGGTGCGAGCGCGGCGTCAGCGTGGTTGATCTCGATGGTCCGGGAGTTTTGTGAGGCCCGCCACGCGTGGCGACCGACGACTTGGATGGCGTAGTAGAGCGAAGGGTCGGCAGCCCACCTATGAGCGAGACCAGTGGAGCCTCCAAACGGACGCTGCGTTGCAACAGGACAGCCAGCTGGGTGAAGTCGCCGCCCGATGCGCTCTGCGCCTCGTCGACTGAGAGGACGAGACCACTATTATTTATCCCCGAGAGCTGGCGGAGCAGTCCCTCGAGCGCCCCGGTGCCGGTGGCGATCTCGGCTCGGGCGAAATGAAGTTCGGCACCTACGCCCGCTAACTTCGCCTGTAGGACCGCCTGGTAGAGATTCATCCGGCTTCGGCGATCGGTTTGACCCCGGACGGAATGGGTTGCGATCCGTGAATTACTCATATCACGCATATCAAGTTATGGGTGAAAATGGAGGTTTGCGAACCATCACCCGAGCTGGCGAACCAGCTATGTCGTTACTTGACCGATTCCACCACTTTCACTTGATCGCGCGACGCCTGCCGGTCGCGGGCGATTACAAGAGCGTCAGTTGCTCCACCCGTGCCATCCTCACGCTGAGCGGCTCCCACGAGTTCGAAGCGCTTCGATCGGCGCGCCGGACTTGAAGACGGTCGATGCGAAGGCTTCGCCTCGCTCCTTTGGAGTCACGGACCGCGAAGCTTCCGTCGCGTTCGAGTCCGAGGACACTGCCGGCGTGCCAGCGGCCACCGGGGGTCGGCTGCCATCTGACCTCCTCGCCGGCACTTATACAGGTAGCGCTTAGCGAGTCCCGCCCGGTGACGGTGCTCGCCGGCTCAGTTCGTGACTGTCGTGTGCTTGAACTCATTGAGCTCCGGCCATCCTGATATAAGGTCCAGGACACGTTCGATGGTGCGTATCGCCACGTCTGGGTCGCCTTGGGGGCCGCGCATGAGGCGGACGAACACAGCTTGGCGGTCCATGACGAACGTCGGCACCCCGA
>JAJZDJ010000190.1 GCA_021828685.1 Actinomycetes bacterium
CCTGCAGCGTCACAGACCCGAAGGCAGGTGTCGATCGCCGCCGGGGTCGTCCCCCAGTCCTCGTGCAATTTGAATCCTGCAGCACCGCCACGCAGCTGCTCCCAGAGCCCTTCCTCGGAGACGGTGTTCCCCTTGCCGAGCAGGACGACGTTTACCGGCCAGTCGTCGAGGGCCTCGAGCATTCTGGCGAGCCACCACGCCCCGGGTGTCACAGTGGTCGCTCTTGTACCTTCAGCTGGGCCTGTCCCTCCGCCGATCACGGTGGTGACCCCGGTGGAGAGCCCCTCCTCAAGGACCTGCGGGCAGATGAGATGCACGTGACAATCGATGATCCCGGCCGTGAGGATCCGGCCGTTCCCTGCGATGATCTCGGTAGACGGACCGATCTCGAGTCCTGGCGTCACTGCGTCCATCACGTCGGGATTGCCAGCCTTGCCGATACCGACGATGCGTCCGTCGCGCACCCCGACATCACCCTTCACGACACCCCAATAGTCGAGGACTACCGCTCCGGTGATCACCAGGTCCGGCGCGCCGGCTCCTCGAGTCGTGCTCCCCTGGCCCATGGATTCCCGGATGACTTTGCCACCACCGAATACCACCTCGTCTCCGGCAAGCCCCGGACCACCGCAGCGGTCCTCGGTAACCTCTATCAGCAGGTCTGTGTCGGCCAGCCTTATACGGTCACCCGCGGTCGGGCCGTAGAGAGCCGCGTAACGGTCACGCCCGATCGCAGTCAACGAGAGGGGCTAGCCATCAATCGGACCTGCCACGTGTCCTCGAAACCCTGCGGCGACCCGCCTGCCGGCGAAGTCCACGAGTTCGACTGTTTGCTCGATCCCCGGCTCGAAGCGGACGCTCGTCCCGGCGGCAACCCCCAAGTGCGTGCCATTCGCTGCTGCCCGGTCGAAAGCTAGAGCGTCGTTGACCTCGGCGAAATGGAAGTGGGAGCCGACCTGCACAGGGCGGTCACCCGTGTTGAGGACTACAGCGGGCCGCACTGTGCGCGTCGCGTTGATCACGATCGGCTCCGCGCCCAAGATGATCTCGCCGGGGATCAAGGGATCGGCTCGTGCACGGTAACGAGCTTCGTGCCATCCGGGAACGTGGCCTCTACCTGCACCTCGTCGAGCATCTCGGGCACTCCTTCCATCACTTCTGAGCGGCTGATGACGCTCCTCGCCTCGGTCATCAATTCGGCCACGCTCCGGCCGTCTCGCGCTCCTTCGAGCACGTGGCTGGCGATGATCGCCATCGCCTCGGGATGGTTGAGCAAAACCCCGCGGGCGCGTCGGTCTTTCGCGACCATCGCAGCCACACTTAGGAGCAGCTTGTCCTTCTCGTGAGGGCTCAGATTCAAAAGTCGAGGCGTTTTCTGTTGACCATTTTGATCTCGAAAATACTGGACTTTTCTGCGACCCGCCGGCTGGCTCTGTTACGGGCGTATAAACACGGAGTGCGCAGCTTCAAGGCCGTCAGCACAACACCCGTCGGCACAGCATCCGTCGGCGAGGTCCACGGCCAAGCGACCAACTTCGGCGCCGCCGTCGCTTTACTAGTCGCTGTCGTGGCGACCAGGCCCGTTGAGCTCTGTGTCCAGCACTGTCATCGCCCGGACAAGCGCTGCGCGTTCCTCGGAGCTCAAATGCTCGAGTGCCCGGGCCAGGGGGGCCGTCGAGCCGTCCAGCCACTGCTGCACGCAAGGGCGGCGCGCGGCGGGTACACCCACGATCGTCCGGCGCCTATCGGCCGGATCGCTGTATCGTTCGGCGAAGCCGGCCCGCTCCAAGTCAGCCACGAGGCCGCTAGTGGTGGCCAGGTTAAGACGCAAGGACTCGGCGAGGGCTCCGACGGTCGCCTCGCTCTCGTAGATAGCCGACAGCAAGGACCGGTGCCGATTCCCGAGACCGGATCCCCCTTCGACGCGAGGCCCGTGCTTGCGCCGCAGGCCCCGAGTTATCCGCGGGAGGAGTTCCACGAGGTTGCGTACCCCTTCATGGACGCTACAAGTCGGCTTCGCGCCAGGGTCGGACCCCACCCCGGGGTCGCCAACGACAGTATCGGCCTTCGACAGCCGGACCTCGCTTTCAGCCACATTTCCCAGGCTACTGTCTCGCAGCCGATAGTATGCTTTGTGTAACCAAACTATTTGGATATCCAAAGCGAATTGGAGGCATGCAATGACTTCTCCCGACATTCACGGATCGGACCTGACGGCTCTCACCGGTACATGGGCGCTCGACCCGAACAAGACGACCGTCGAGTTCCGTACAAAAGCGATGTGGGTGCTCAACGTCAAGGGAACCGCCAAGGCGCGTAGCGGCTCAGGAGTCGTAGCTGACGGAGGAGCGGTGAGCGGGCGCTTCGAGATCGACATGTCTTCGTTCTCGACGGGAAACAAAAAGCGCGACGATCACCTGCAGACACCGGACTTCTTCGACGCGCAGAAGTACCCCACGATGACCTTCGAGGTCACCTCGGCATCCTTGAGCGGCCCCGAGCGCGGCCAGCTGAACGGCACCCTGAGCATACGTGACCAGACAAAGCCGTTGACAGTTCCCGTCGAGTTCCACGTTTCATCGAGCTCACTCGACGTGTCGGCCGAGTTCCCCATCGACCGAAGCCAGTGGGGCGTCACCTGGGCCAAGATGGGTGCCGGGCTGCACAATCAGGTGTCAGTCAAAGCCCGCTTCAACAAAGCGTGACAACCAACACGCCTTGCTACAGCAGAATGACCCGGGCGCCGGGGTGCGACTAGCCTCGCGGTGGTGAAGACAAACGCAAGTGCCGTCGGACTGGACCCAACGAGACTCGGGCGGATCGACGAGCACTTTCGCCATAGATACGTCGAGGCCGGGAAGATAGCAGGATGCCAGGTGGCGGTCATGCGCCGCGGCGTCCTCGCTCACTATTGCGAGATCGGGTATGCGGACCGTGAACGCAAGGTAGAGGTTAGCGAGGGCACCATCTGGCGTATCTACTCGATGACCAAGCCGATCACAGCCGTTGCTTTGATGACGCTCTACGAACAGGGGGCTTTCGCCCTGACAGACCCTGTGTCTCGATTCCTGCCCGGATGGGCGGGCCTTGAGGTGGCCGAAGTTGGCGAGGACGGCAGTACTCGCCTGGTGGCGCCGGCTCGACCCATGCAGATCCGTGACCTCATGATGCACATGTCTGGGATCGGCTACGGCGAGGGAAACGCCGACCTCGAAGTGGCTCCCTTGGCCAGCAAAGCGGGTGCGCGTTTTCGCATCGACAACGATCTCGCTTCGATGACGGAGCGCCTCGCGCGGACCCCTCTGCGCTTCCACCCCGGCACGCATTGGCTTTACTCTCTCGGCCTCGACGTTTGCGGCCGACTGGTGGAGATCATCTCAGGGGTCCGTTTCGACGAGTACCTGCGCAGGGAGATCTTCTCGCCGCTCGGCATGCACGACACTGCGTTCAAGGTCGACGAGAAGGATGTCGGCCGTTTCGCGGCTGCGTACACCCGCAGCTTCCGCAAGGAACTCGTCCTAGTCGACGACCCTGCGCAAAGCGCCTACCTGACCGAGCCGACGTTCCTGGCCGGCGGGGGCGGACTCGTCTCGACGATTGGCGACTACCTGCGTTTCGCCGAGATGATGCGCTCGGGGGGACAGATCGACGGGACGCGGATCCTCGGCCGTAAGACCGTCCAGTTGATGACCACGAACCACCTGCCGGGGGGAGCGACGATGTCGGATTTCGCCCTTCCCGGCAGCTACGGCGAGACCGGCTTCGAGGGTCGCGGTTTCGGCCTGGCGATGGCGGTCTCCACCGGTCCCGCAGCGACCGGAGTGATCGGCTCCGCAGGCGAGTACATGTGGGGTGGCGCAGCGTCCACGACGTTCTGGGTCGACCCTGCCGAGGAGCTCGTAGTGGTGTTCATGACACAGCTGCTCCCGTCGGGAACTTTCAACTTCGCGGGCCAGCTCAAGTCGCTGGTCTACGCAGCACTCGTCGACTGATCAGGCGGGCTGAGCATCGGGATCCAGCGAGTCGTATGACCGAGACTCGAACGGCAGGTATAGCCAAACGGGAGGAGATTTGATGAGATTCGACGGGCGGGTTCTGTTCGTGACCGGCGGCGGCTCGGGTATAGGCGCTGCCACCGCCAAACGCTTCGCTGCCGAAGGCGGCGCTGTCGCTGCCGCCGATCTCGACGCGACAAAAGCGCACTCGGTCGCATCGTCGCTCGACAGGGCAATCGGTATCGGAGTCGACGTCTCCGACGAGGTCTCGGTGCGAGACGCGCTCGAAGAGGCCCGGCGGACTTTCGGTCCAGTCGATTGCGTCCTCAACGCTGCAGGTCATGCCGAGTTCGGGCCCGTCGAGGACTGGAGCTTTGACAGCTGGACAAAGATGATGGCGGTCCACGCCGGCGGCACGTTCCTTGTCTGCAAGCACGTTCTCGGCCAGATGAGGGAAAAAGGTGGCGGCTCGATTGTCAACGTCGCCTCCGTAGCAGCGCTCGTCGCTCAGCAGCGAAACTCCGTCTACGGTGCAGCCAAAGGGGCGATAGCCGCCTTCACTCGCCAGCTGTCCTTGGACGCTGCGCCCAGCGTGAGAGTCAATGCGGTAGCGCCCGGCAGGGTCCGGACAGGCATGACCGAACCGCTCATGCTCAACCGGGGGCAGGGCAGCCTTGAGGAGGGCGCGAAGTCTTTCGGCGCAGCGAACCCCCAAAAGCGAGTCGCCGAACCGGACGAGATCGCCGCCCCGGTCTGCTTCTTGCTCTCCGACGAGGCAAGCTTCATTACCGGCACAGTTCTCGTCGCAGACGGAGGCGAGACCGCTATCTAGCGTGGCCGGGATTCAATGTGCGTACCCGTCGAGGAGCGCATTCGTGGCGACGTTCGTTCCCGAGCGCCTCTTTTCCGGAACGGCTTCGATTTCCCGCACGCCGACCACCCCATCCCGTTCTACGTGCCGTATACTGTTATGTATGACAACTCCTGTGCCGACGAGGTTCAGCGACGAGGAGATAGAGGTGCTTGACAAGCTTGTGGCATCCGGCATCGGCGAGACCAGATCCGCCGTCGTCCGCGAGGCGGTGGTCCGCCTGGCCGACGCGGTTCGCCGAGCTGAAGACGGGGCCTCGATCGCTGGCTCGTATCGTGCGCTCCCGCAATCAGCTGACGATAACCAACTTGCTTTGACAAACGCCATGGCCATGACCGAGGCGGAGCCTTGGTAGCTCAAGGCGAGCTTTGGCTCCTGGAGACGCCGAATGACAAACGTCGCCCCGTTCTTGTGGTGTCGCGCAACGAAGCGATACCTGTTTTGCACAACGTCGTCGTTGCGCCTGTGACGAGCACCATCCGTGACATTCCAACATGTGTCCCGATTGGACCCGACGAGGGGATAGATCACGACAGCGTTGCCACGTTCGACAACATGGCAGCAGTTCCAAAGGCTCTTCTCACGATCCGACTTGGCAGCCTAGGCTCCTCTCGTCGAAGGTTGATCTGCTCAGCTCTACGGGCCCTCGCCGACTGCTGATCCACCAGCCCCGCAGCGACCGCTTTGGATCAACGGCTATCCGGCCACCCGTCCATCCAGCCTCCAGGGTCGGCCGTCAGACGTCGCCCGACAGTTTCTCCATCAGAAGGTCGGCCTGGGCGAGGCGCCCGTCCACGATCGCCCGGGTCCGTTCGTCGAGGGTCGGCAGCACTGCGTCGATTGACTGCCTTGCACTTCGCACCAAGTTCACGACGCTCCGTCGGCCTTCGTCGACTGCACTTCGCATCCTCTCAGCGATTGACGCAGCCAGGCGTTCGTCCAGGTCGCGGGCGAACTCCTCATAGGAGACGGACATGAGCCTCGCGGGGATTGCTTCCGCTATGAGCCACAACGGCTCGAGGAGTAGAGGACTCCAGCGGACCGGGTTCTGAAGCACGGCGACACCGACACCGGACAACGCGACGGCGCTAGCAACGAAGTTGGCCCGCTCCCCACGGCTGAGTGCCGGCCAGTACAACCCTGCCGCTATGACAGCGGTGCTGCCGACATCGAAGAACGGATAGTGCTGCTTGCCTCTTGCGTCAAGAGGGCTCCGCAGGCGCGGCGTCGTGGTGAGCGTGCAGCCGGCGC
>JAJZDJ010000014.1 GCA_021828685.1 Actinomycetes bacterium
ACGTCCACCGACCAACGAGGCACTGTCATTTTCGTGGGTAGCCTGCTGCAACGAATCGGCGACCTACCTGCGCCCAATACGGCGGTGCCTGATCTGGGCGAACACACGAGCGCCATTCTCCTTGAAGTCGGATTCACGGAGCGCGAGATTGAGGATCTCTACGACCGAGGCATCGTTTACTGATAGTGAAGTCACTGCGAGAGACCGAGGCACGTTGGTTCGCTGTCGGTTAGAAAGGCGCGAAAATTGACCGAGACGACATCTTGGAGTCCATATACCGACGAAGAAGACGCTGCGCGGGCGACCGTCAGATCCTTCCTTGACCGCGAACTCGAACCGAACGCTGAGAAGTTTGTCGGTAACCTCGACTACGATAGGGAGTTCTGGCGCAAGGCGGGCAAGGCAGGTATCCTTGGAGGGGCGATTCCCGAGGCGTACGGTGGGCCTGGCGGAAGTGACCTCATGACCGTCATAATCGCTCATGAACTCGGGCGGTCCGTTGGGGGGACCGTCGTGGGCAGTTCCCTCAGTGCTGATGCGATCACCCATATCTTGATGACGGCGGGCTCGGAGGAGCAGAAACGCAGGTGGGCTCCAGGGATACTTGTGGGAGAGGTTTTGCAGTGCCTGACTCTGACAGAGGCTACAGCTGGAAGCGACGCGACGGCCATCCAAACGACAGCGGTGCGGGAAGCCGGTAGTTACCTCATCAACGGCTCAAAGGTGTTCGTCAGTAACGGGAACAAGGCCCACTTGGTGTATGTGGTCGCCAAGACCGACCCGAGCGTGGGCGGACGCGGGATGAGCATGCTGCTAGTTGAGGCGACGACCCCCGGCATATCACGCAGGCCCATGGCGACCATGGGCTGCCCAGCCTACGATCTGGCGGAGTTTCACTTCGACGACGTGCGGGTAGACGCTACAAGCTTGCTTATAGGCGAAGGTCGTGCGATGGAGATCCTAGTCAGCCTCTTCGCGCTAGACCGCATGGAAGTTGCCGCGCGCGCTCTTGGCGAAGCCGAACTCGGATTTCGGCTCGCGCTCGACTATGTCAAGCAGCGGCGAGCGTTCGGTCGGGAACTGGTCGACTTCCAAAGCATCCAATTCAAGCTGGCTGAAATGAAGACAGAAGTTGAAGTCGGAAGAGCTTTTCTCTGCGAGGGAGTCCGAAAGCATCGCTCTGGCAGTTTCGGACTCGGAGAAGGCGCAATGCTTAAGCTGTGGATCTCGGAAATGTCCAGTCGGGTTATCGATTCAGCCCTACAGATGTTCGGTGGCTCCGGCTACATGGAGGAGATGCCGATTTCTCGTCTCTACAAGGCGAATAGGCTGCACCGAATCTACGCGGGAACTTCTGAGCTACAAAAAGTTGCCATCGCGCGCCAACTCTAAAGCCTCTGTGCATTGCGCTTGAGCGCTTGCGCTGGTGGACTGAAGCCGGCATCTCCGAAGGGAAGGGGAGCCGGAATCATCCCTGGGGCTTCTTCCGCGCGGGAGAAGCCGGTGCCGATCAGGCGTCCCGTCCAGCGGAAGCGCCGGCCGCCCGCTGACGCAGCTCGCGAGCTATGATCATCCGCTGCAGCTGATTCGTGCCAACGAAAATCTGCAGGGCCTTGGCATCTCGCATCATGCGCTCCACGGGGTGATCCTGAGTGTAGCCCGCAGCGCCCAGACACTGCACGGCATCTGTCGTGACCGACATGGCGACGTCGGTCGCGAAGGCTTTCGCCATGGAGGACAGCTCGGTGCGCCGGGGACCGCCGCGGTCGACCTCCGCTGCTGCCGCATAGGTCAACTCTCGGGCTGCCTCGACGTTCATAGCCATATTCGCCAGAGTGAAGGAGACCCCTTGGAAGTCGAATACAGGACGACCGAACTGATGTCGACCGAGCGCGTAGTTGATCGCGTAATCGGTAGCAGCACGGGCGACGCCCACCGCTTGACCAGCAGCGGAGGGCCGGCCCATGTCGAACAACACCTGGACTGCATGGAAAGCCCGTTCGCCTGCGATCAGGTTGCTCACGGGGACCTCCACGTCGTCGAGGGTGACCTCCCCCAGCGAAGCGCCGCGAAGGCCCATTTTGCGCTCCTCCCGGGTGACGCTCAGCCCGGCTGCCTCGTTGCGGTCGACCATTAGAATCCTCAGACCCTTGGTCTTGCTGCGCGAGTCGACCGTGACAAGCAGCGCGATGACACCCGACTCGCCAGCGTTTCCGATGAACTGCTTCCGGCCGTTTACGACGAAATAGCCGCCCTTGTCTACAGCAGTCGTGCGGATACTTGCAATGTCACTGCCCGCCTCGGGCTCGGTTGCGGCGAAGCATCCAGTGGACTCGATAATCCGGGGATAGAAGCGGGCCTGCTGTTCCTCGGTACCGAAATAGCGCAAGAGGATGATGGGCCCCATCGACTCGAGCACTTGCACCGCCGCGAGCGACACTCGGGCAAGCTGTTCGACCATCAGCGTCCATTCGGTCACGCCTGCCTCGGAGCCCCCGAACCTTTCGGGTACCAGTAGTGCCAACCATCCCATTTGCCGGTACAAGTCGGCTAGCTCCGGCGGGACGCGGTCGTCGTCTTCCATCCGGGGGACCAGAGGCGTGATCTTGTCGCGGGCGACGTTAAAGACCGTGTCGGCGAAGAGTTCTTGCTCGGGCGTGAAAGCCGTCACGTGCACCTCCCTGGAAAATACCCCGACCGGCCAGCGGGGCTGAATGACTGATCGGTCATCGTATCATAGGCCGGGTGTGCGGTTCGTTAGCAGTAGCTAGCTGCGTGGCGTTTGCAGTGTGTGGTATCCGTTAGCTCGCCTTGCCGTGGCGAGTGGTTGGCCGCTGGCGACAGCCGCGCGGATGCGTTCTTCGGCTTCGGCGATCTTGTGGCTCGTGTCGAAGACTTCGTTAATGCGTGAAGCAGGTACGCACACGACTCCGTCGGCGTCGCCGACGAGCAGGTCGCCTGGGTTGACTCGAACGCCACCGATGGTTACCGGCACCTCGTAGGCATCCGCGACGACACGGTCTTTGCCTGTGCGCATCCACCGTCCACGGGCGAAGATCGGGTATCCGACGCGGAGGCTCTCGTCGCTATCGCGACAAATGCCGTCGATTACCGTGCCTTCGACGTGTCTTTGGTGCGCGGTGGCCGTGAGGATCTCCCCCCAGACGGTAGCGTCGGTGCAACCCTTGTTGTCGAGTACGACGACTTGGCCGGTGCCGAGGTCGTCGATGTAGTCGCCAACGGTCCCTGGCGCCGCTCCAGCGGGGACGTAGCTGACGGTGAATGCGCGACCTACCATGCGAGTGGCGCGGTCGAGTGGGAGGATCCCACTGCACTGTCCTACGATGCTCATCGAGTCGAGGGCGTCGCTGATCGTGCTTGTACCCAGCTGACTCCAGCCGACCCATTCGTCGGGTGAAGGATCAACCACGATGACCTCCCTGCTTCTGTGCCGCCAGCATCGCCTCATAGGTGACCGACATTGCGCTCTCAGCCGGGACCCCACTCTGGATCTCATCGAGGATCGCCCGCTCGCGGCCAGCGAGCGCCTCTGCTGTCGACGCAATTTCCTCTGCGTGCTGCGAAGGGATGAAGACAACGCCGCTGGCGTCGGCCACGGCGAGGTCGCCGGGGCGGACGAGCACCCCGGCGATATGGACCGGCTGGTTCCAGTCAAGCTCTTGTAGCCTCCCTCGGGCGGTGCGGCACACTGCAGCCGACCCGTAGACGGGAAGTGCGAGGTCTCGCGCCTCGTCGATGTCACGGGCTGCGCCGTCAACTATCACTCCAGCTAGGCGCCGCATGACTGCCGCGGCGCACAGCAGGCCCCCCCACGAGGCTGCACCGGTGAAGCCGCCAGCGTCTATCGCAATGATGTCACCGGGTTGACTGTTTGCGACTGCGGCCGTAGCGAGATGCCGGGACGGTGGGGCGCTCCCCGCGGCACCTACGTGCACCGTTTGCACGCGGCCGGCAACGCGCGTGGGGCACGTGAGGGCGGTGAGTCCTGGCGCTACCCCATCTAGGCTCAGAACGTCCAGTGCATCAGACAGCACGCATGTGTCCAACTGAAGAAGCCGTTCTTGGAGGGTCAACCTATCCATGTGCTTTCCTCCTCGGTCACTGCGAGAGCAGGTCGATCAATCGGTCGTAGGAGCCCTGAAGATGCTCCCGGACGAGTTGGGCCAACAGGTCTTCCTTACCGTCGCAGAAGGCCTCGAGCATGTCGTGATGTTGTGCGTCCGCTACGTCGACCACCTCGTCGTCCTTGAGTAGCTGTAGCCGGTAGCGGTCACACCTGTCCCAAAGCGTGTCGAGTAGCGTCACCATCGTATCGCTGCCGCACCTAGCATAAATAGCTCGGTGGAACCGTCGATTGATCCTAAGTCGGTCAAGGGGCCCGATTTCACTTTCTTCCTCGGCCTCGGCCGTGCGCAGGATCGAGCGAACCGCATCACAAGCCACCCGATCGGCTGATCGACAAGCCAGACGAGCGGCTTCAGGATCCAAGAGCATACGTATCCCATACAGCTCGTTGAACTCTCGCTTAGAAAGCTCCGGCACCCGAATAGTGGAATGGGCCTTCTGGATGACAAGTCCATCGGCTTCCAGCCGACGGAGAGCCTCGCGTACAGGGGTCGTCGAAAGCCCGATCTGTCTCGCCAAGGCCTCTTGATCCAAATTGCTTCCGGGTGCCAAGCGGCCATCGATCACCCGGTCTCGAAGCCGGTAATAGGCGGCATCAGCCTTCGTTTGCCAAGCGACCTCACCCTCGCCGCTTGCCTGGAATTTCGTACCTCGCTGATCCATGTCACCGTCCTCTTGTGCCGATAGACTATCGCCTATAGGCTATGGGCGCCAGACGTCGTCCATGGACGTCAGCTAGGGGAGGATACGGTGGGCGCTGCGGATCAGGTTTCGACGGCTCAGCAAGGGCCCAGCGTTGAGGCGGTTGCGGCTAACGCTGATCCGCTGTTAGGGAACCTTGGCATGTTCGACACCGCCACCCTGCTCGAGTCCAACGGTGGACGCGGCGCCTTGCCGATGCGCATAAGGCCGGTGGGACTCGATGTGCGGGTGGCAGGGCCTGCCTATCCGGTGCGCTGCCCGGCCGGTGACAACCTCTGGCTGCATAGGGCGGTGTCCGTCGCACCGAAAGGGTCGGTCCTCGTCGCGTGTGTCGACGGATTCGACGAAGCCGGTTACTGGGGGGAGATTCTCACGGCCGCCGCTATGCAGCGGGGGCTGGCTGGTTTGGTTCTCGACGGCGCCGTCCGTGACGCCAGGCGGCTAATCGAAAGAGGGTTTCCCGTGTTCTGCACGGGACGCTGCGTGCGAGGGACCACCAAAGATCCCTCAGGGCGGGGAACGCTCGGCGCTGCCATAAGGATCGGGGAAACCGAGATCGAAATCGGAGACGCTGTCATCGGCGACGATGACGGGGTAGTAGTCATCGCGTCCGGGGCGGTCGCCACCGTCCGCCTCGTCGCTGCTCAACGGGTCGCGCGCGAAGCCCGGATCTTCGAGCGGATTGCTGAGGGCGAGTCGACGATCAGCATCTACGGGCTTGCGCGACCGGTCGACTCGGTCAACGAGAAAGGATACGTTCGAAATGTTTGAGGACATAACAGTGCTCGACGTGCACTCCCACCTGTCCGTACCGCAAGCTGCGAATGCGTTGGCGCTCGCCATGATGGCTAGCAACACCCCGTTGCCGAGCCCGCTTCGGCAAGGACGTTCTGGGCACAACTTCGTGGCAAAAGTTCCCCCCGAGGACTTCCAGGCGGCGGCCGAAGCTCACGTCGCGTACATCGACGAGCGACACATAGATGTGCAGCTCATCGGGCCACGACCATTCATGATGCTCGGCTGGATGGAGTCGCATCTCATAGCGCCATGGACCGAGTACGTCAACGACATGATCCACCAGCAGTGCAAGCTCTACCCGGACCGTTTCATCGGAGCATGTCAGCTGCCGCAGCGCTGGGACGCCAAGGACCTCTCCCACTGCCTTGCCGAACTCAACCACTGCGTCGAGGAATACTCCTTCGGCGCCGCCTACGTGAGCCCTGATCCGAGTGGGCATCGACGTACGCCCGGCATGCACGAACCGTACTGGTATCCCCTCTACGAGCGATGCGAGGAGCTGGACCTGCCGGTAGTCGTACACGGAACGACGTCACTTGATGAGCGGCTCCGGCTGATCCCACACAACTACCAGCTCGGTTTTGTCAGCGAGCAGTACTATGCCACGCAGATCCTGGGCCACAGCGACGTCTTCGACCGTTTCCCGCAGCTGCGGGTCATCGTCTGCCACCTCGGCGGGGCGCTCAACCGGTTCATCCCAACCGACTTCCATCTGCCACAGCGGGACTTGAGCCGGAACCTCTTCTTCGACAGCTGCGGCTACGACCTGAACTTCTTGGAGGCGGGCATAAGACAGCGAGGAGTCGACCAAGTGTGCTTTGGGGCGGAGGCCCCCGGATCGGGCGGTGCCATCCGCCCCGAAACGGGACGACCTTGCGACGACTTGGTGCCGGTCATCGGCGAGCAGTTCGAATGGCTCAGCCGCGAAGACCGGCAAAAGATCTTCTACGACAACCCGCTTCGGGTCTGCCCTGCGTTCGCCGGGCGGCCATGATGGCGACCACGGATCGGCCTGCCGTAGCGGCCCAGCCGACCGGCGTTGCGGACTCAGGCGCATCGGAGCGCGAAGTGCGGTCACCCGTCTTGGAGGTAGTCGGGGTATCGAAGAGCTTCGGTGGCTCGCCAGCCTTAGTGGACGTCGGCCTTCGACTTCCGAGCGGCGAAGTCCACGCGCTCGTAGGCGGAAACGGCTCGGGCAAATCGACGCTCATCCGGGTTCTCTCTGGTTACCATGTCCCTGATAGCGGTGAGGTCCTCGTCGCGGGCAAGCCTCTCGAGACAGGTTCGCCCGCCTCGTCGCACGCCCTTGGGTGTCGCTTCGTTCATCAAGACCTCGGTCTCGTCGACTCGCTTCCCGTCTTGGACAATCTGTACTTCGGTTCCCGATTTCCGACTCGGGCTGGGACTATCCGGACGCGCCGAGCGATCCAACACGCGGAAGCGAACCTGGCGAGGGTCGGCCTCGACGTCGACCCGACCACCGCGGTCTCGTCGCTTCCGCCAGCGACAAGGACGGGCGTGGCGGTCGCACGGTCGCTGTGGGATGCCGAGGACGGCGACGTCAAGCTCTTGGTGCTAGACGAGCCTACCGCCGCACTTTCTGTCGACGACGTGGAGCAACTACTCGCGATGGTTGCGGCGGTGGCGTCTAGTGGCGTGGCGGTGCTGTACGTGACGCACCGTATAGAGGAGATCTTTCGCATCGCCTCGACTGCATGGATCCTGCGAGACGGCCAAATGGTGTCCGTCCGCAAAGTGTCCGGCATGCGCCGCCAAGAGCTAATCGAGGACATAGCCGGTCGCGAACTCGATGAGACAGACACCGCGCCAGTCGAGGTGCCACGCAAGACGGCGCGCGATGTCGTACTAACGGTACGAAATCTTGTAGCTGGGCCGCTCGATGGGGTGTCGTTCGAGGTCAGCTCCGGCGAGGTCGTCGGCGTCGCTGGCGTCACAGGCTCTGGGCGCGAGACGCTGCTACAAGCGGTCTTTGGAGCCACGGAGTTCGAGGACGGCTCTGTCACGGTTGACGGGCATCTCCTAGCACGCAACGACCCAGTGTCGTCCATCCGAGTGGGGATGGCATTCTTACCGGCGGATCGACGCGCGGCCGGCGGCATCCTCGACCTCTCGGCGCGCGAGAACCTCACGTTGGCGGACCTGGCGCCCCTGTGGCAGGCGCCCACTCTGCGGCTCGGATTGGAGCGCTCGGAGACCGACCATTGGTTCGAGCGTCTAGGTATCCGTCCGGCCACCGGTCAAAGCCTTCCGCTCGCGGTGTTCAGCGGCGGCAATCAGCAGAAGGTTCTTCTCGCCAAATGGCTGCGCCGCAGACCAAGAGTCCTACTACTCGACGAGCCCACTCAGGGTGTCGACGTAGCCGCGAAGGCGGACCTGCACAGAGAGTTGCTGCTCGCAGCAGGCGGAGGCGCGAGCGTGATCGTTAGCTCGTCGGACACGGACGAACTGGTAGCGATTTGCCACCGAGTGCTCGTCCTCCGGCATGGTTGCATTGTCGCTTGCCTGTCCGGGGACGACATCTCGGTCTCTAGAATCACTTTGCAGTTGCTCGGCGCGACTGACGGGGCCGCGGCATGAAACGCGGTCCGGCGGAACGCATGGGCTTGGACCGCATCAGCGGTCTCTACCTCCTCGCCTCGTTCGTTCTCGTCTTCGGAGTCTGGAAACCCCACTTGTTCCTCACGGCGTCCACGGCTCACGTCGTGGCCGAGGGTCAGGCGGTGCCGGCTATCGTGGCAATCGCCCTGCTCGTGCCGCTCGTCGCAGGAGCTTTCGATCTGTCGGTAGGCGCTTCGGCGAACCTGTCGGCGATCGTCGCGACTGTTCTGCAAACTCACGCTCATCTAAGCATGTGGCCGGCGATCGCTGGGGCAGTGTGCGTCAGTGCTTTGATCGGAGTGATGAACGGCTTCTTCGTGGTGCGCCTCGGGGTGAGCTCGTTCATCGCGACGTTAGGTATGGCGACTGTCGTTGGTGCGGTCCAGGCAATGGTCTCGGGGGACGTCCAGCCGCTTAGCCCTACCACCGGCGCGTGGACGACGCTTGCGCAACGCCAAGTCGGCGGCTTCCAGGTCGTCGTCATCTACCTGCTGGTCGTCGCCGTCGTTGCATGGTGGATGCTGGAGCGCACTCCCGTCGGACGGTACCTCTACGCCGCCGGGGGAAACGCCGACGCCGCCAGATTGTCCGGTGTGCGGGTCGGACGCTGGACATGGCTTTCACTGATCATCTCAGCGACCCTATCGGGCGTTGCCGGGATCTTATACGGATCGCTGTCGGGGCCGTCTCTGACTTTCGGCGCGTCACTTTTGTTGCCGGCGTTCGCCGCTGTATTTCTCGGTTCCACGCAAATCCATCCCGGTCGTTACAACGTATGGGGCACCCTCCTCGCCGTGTACGCTTTGGCAACTGGAGTAACCGGTCTTCAACTCGTGACCGGCGTGCAGTGGCTAAACGACTTGTTTAACGGTGTCGCTTTGCTCGCGGCGGTCTCGTTCGCCGTGTGGCGACAGAAGCGCGCTCGCAAACTCGCCCGCAGTCATGTGTTAGCCAGCCGCCGGGAAGCCGCCCGTCGTTGGGTAGCGGGGAAGAACGCCGCAGTGGAATCACCTCAAAAGGCCAACGCTACGGCCGCGGCGAGCGTCGAGGCGTGACTATCCCCGCTGTTACGGCAGGTCTCTGCAACTGGCATACTACGACGGTGGCTGTGTGTCCAGCTGAGTTCTTCGCAGTTTCGGGACAACCCCCGATGGCGCCCTGAGGTTAGACAGTGAGTCGATTAGTGGTGCAAGACGCCGTCCCCGCTGGTTTGCGTTGCAGGTGGTCGGACGCCGGGTTCTACGCGAACAAGAGCCTTTTCGCCTTGCTTGTACAGCGGGCCTCTGAGCAGCCTGCGTGTCACGCAGTAGTCGACGCCGAACTAGTCGTCACCTACCGCCAGCTTCTGGCTCGAGCTTCGGCGGTCGCGAACGTCTTCGCTTCGGCAGGCATAGAGCCGGGCAGTGTCGTGGGGGTTCAGCTAGACAACGGTTGGCGCGCTGCCGTTGTCGACGCCAGCGTAGCCGCACTCGGAGGTGTATGCCTCCCTTATCCCACAGGGCTCGGCCGCCAAGATGTCGAGTCGCTGCTCGCACGCTCGGAGGCGGTGGCAGTCGTCACTGCCAGCCAAGGCAAACGAGCGGGAGCACCAATGCTGCGAACGCTTCGCCGATCCTTGCCGAAGCTCAAAGAGGTTTTCGTCGTCGACGAAACTGCTCCCGGCGCCACGGACATGCGCGAAGCCCTAGACAGTGGAGATGCGGCCGTGGCGGTGGTCGATGTAGATCCGAACGCGCCAGCGCGGATCGTCGTCACATCGGGCACGGAGGCGAGGCCGAAGATGGTGGTCGTCTCCGCCAACGTCATGTCGGCCATCGCAAGCGGACAAACGGCGACGGCGCAACCACATCCCGGATGGCGACACCTGCTGCTTTCCCCAATGGGTTCGGGGCTGGGTATCCTAGGCCTTTGGGGCACCCTCGCCTTCAACAAGGGAACGCTCGTGATCTCCCCCGCATTCGAGCCAGAATCGGTACTCCGCCTGATTTCGCAATCACGGGTCACCCACATGACCGGCGTGCCGACCCACATGCAAATGCTCCTCGACAGCCCCGCGCTCGTAGAAGCCGACCTCCGATCGCTGCAAAACGTCCTTATCGCTGGTTCGGCTGCCACACCGACGCTCGTGCGCGAGGTGAGGAATCGAATCTGCCCGGTAGTGGTGCAAGCCTACGGCGCTTCTGAGGGAGTGGCCACCTTCTGCCTGCCAGGCGACCCGCCCGTTAGGTCCGAGACTACTGTCGGGCGACCCTTGCCTGAGGTGTGTGAGGTGAGGGTCGTCGACAGCGCCGGTCACGACGTCCCGGTCGGACAGGTCGGTGAAATCTGGGGGAGGGGCCCTTTCGCTCCGCTCGGCTATGTCGGTGCCACGCTGAAAGCCGGTGAGCCCACAACAGACGGATGGATCAAGTCAGGAGATATCGGCGCCTTCGACGACGACGGGTACCTTCGCATAGTCGGCCGCATCAAGGACATAATTGTCCGAGGAGGTTTCAACATAAGCGCTCGGAGCATCGAGGAGCGACTCGCCGAGCACCCCGCCATAAGCGCTGCTGCATGCGTAGCAATGCCTGATCCCCGACTTGGTGAGACCGTGTGTGCCTTCGTGGAGCTCGCCCCCCAATCGCAACCCCCCTCCCTCGAGGACCTGCGCGGCTTTCTCGCCGCTGCGGGGCTTGCTGCCACACACGTTCCGGAACGCCTCGTCGTAGTACCAGAACTGCCCAGGGCTCCCAGTGGCAAGATCCTCAAACGGGTCCTGCGCGACTGGGCGGCCGCGCCCCCGGTATCGCCGAGTGCTCCGACGTCGCCGGCTCAATTCGACGCCTCAAAGCTTCCTTCCACGCCAAGGTGCTCGCCAGCGACAGCGTGACTGCGTCAGGCGAGGTCAACGAGGTTATGGAGGTCGACGGAGAGTTAAGGGCCCGCTGCACCGTTCGCCTACTTCGAAGTGACGACCTGATCGTGTCGGGAACTGCCGAGGTGGCGACGCAGCTGTCCCCGTTTCGAAGCTTTCGTGGCCTGTCGCAACACTGTGTGTTGCGCTAAGATGGAGTTGTGCCGGTAGCGATCAAGGACAAGGTCGACGCGTTAAGTCGCGATTTCGGCTCGCAGCGTAAGCTGGCCGAGCTGCTCGATGTGAGCCGCTCCCAGGTGACCCGCTGGCGGCAGGGGGGCGGGATCGACGACGCGAATGCCGGACGGGTTGATCTGCTCGAAGTGGTTATGGCGAGCCTGCTGCGGATCTACGAACCGCTGGCGGCTGAGCGGTGGTTGTCGGGCGTGAACCCGCGCTTGGGCAATCGGCGTCCGTTGGACCTTATCCGCCGGGGCTGCGCCAAGGAACTTCTCGACGCCATAGCGAGCGAGCGCGCCGGCAACTTTTCGTGAGGCTTTGGAGGGCGCTCCCATGGGACCGTTCTGCACCCGCGACTGCATGGGGGGGCGCCCTGTGGATACCCCGGGCGCTTCAAGGTAGCGGTCGCCACGATTGCCCGGACGTCTACGGCTGCATGTATGTGGCGGAGGATGCAGTGTCCGCTGTCGCGGAGAGCCTGGCCGCCTTCCGAGGTACCGGCGACCTGGCACCTGAGCTGCTCATTCGCTTTGCTCTCCCCCTCGGATTAGCCAGCCTTGAACTCAACGATAGTGCGGCGTTGGTCGATCTGGACGAGCCGACCGTGCTCGAAGGCGAATCACTGCGACCGTCGGTGGTCGCTACAGGACGTCGCAGGGTCACCCAGTCATACGCACTGGATATGTTCGAGCGCCGTCGTGAGACGGCAGGGCTGCGATGGTGGTCGACGCTGGAGGCTGGCTGGATAAACCTCACGTTGTTCGATCGGGGCCTCGGCGATGTCACGTTGACGGACGTGCGCGAGCTCACGGTCGACGATGACGTGGTCATCGAGGCGGCCACGTTTCTCGGTTTGTTGTAGCCGGACCGGAATGCTGCATGGCAGTCGCCGTGAGCGGCCACGGTGGCCTCATGGTGCGAGTCGATCCGATCGGAGGGGATCGGCTGATCGACCGGATGTCGCAGCGTTCGAGATGCGGGGCCGCCACATGAGAGGATGGCTGCGTGGGCTGAAGATACCTAAAGTACGGCGATGCCCCCGAGATTCGCGAGAGTGTCAACTGCATCGACCATCAGATCGGTCTCGCTGACGATCATCGTGTCCAGGTGGTGTAGGTTCGAGCCTTCCTCGGTATGCTCGTCGACATCTGATCTCGCGGTCAAGTGTTCCGCGAGAGCCGCCTGTGTGGCCCGAAGCGCCGGGTAGGCGCCAGCGGGGGAGCCCGACCGCAGGGATGTCGCTATAGCCTCTAGTGCTCTGCGGACGTCGGCAGCGAGCGCTCCCAGTTCAGGTCGCGCCGGGCCGGCCTCGGGAAGCCGGCCGTGTAGCGCGAGCGCACCCCACACGTACCTCCTGACTGCGACGAGGATCTCTTGTGCGGTGTCGACGTCGAAGCCTTCCTGCTCCTGTGGCCGTCCCCCGGCCGGCTCGTTGCGCCAGCGGGTGACGGACGCCTCGGCGTTCGAGCGGGCGAGGCGAGCGGCGACCCGCAGCCGGTCGAGTCCCGCCCTGTCGGCTATCGCCGGGTCGGCCCAGGCCTGTAGGAGCGCTGCTCCGTAGCGGCCGTCGGCTTCTACGAGGTCGGCGAGGCGCTCCGGGACGCGTCGGCGTTCCCATGTCGGCCAAAGGGCGTAGGCGGCTAATGCAAGGGCCGCGCCGAGGATGGTGTAAAAGACACGGTCGAGTGCGAGGGACGCTGCCGGAGCGCCGGTGAAGGCGAGAAGGACCACCACTAGCGAGGCGATGGCCACGCTGTAGATGGCGTAGTTGGCGAGTAGCGTGGCTACGCACACCGCGTACAACACGACCGTAAGGGCGATAAGTACCGCGTGGGGGGGGCGAAGTCCGGCGAGGATAAGCGTGGCGAGGCCGGCGCCGAGCACCGTGCCGACGCTTCGCGCCAGGCCCCTGGTGAAGGTTGCTGCGAAGTCGGGTTTCAAGACGATCATCACTGTCATCGCCAGCCAGTAGCCGTGGCCGTATGCGAACAGGTGCGAGACACCGACGGCTATCGCCATGGTTGCACCGACGCGCACCGCGTGGCGGAACGCCTCGGAGCCAAAGGTCAGGTTGGCCCTGAGCGTCTCGAGATGGGCACGCGTCGACATGGACCGGGGCGCACGCGACGGTCTCGGCCCACCGGCGGGGCTGGCGGCGAGGAGCGTGGAATCTGCAGGCTCGTCGCCTGCAGCGACGGCTGTCAGCTGGGCGACGCTTCGAAGCCGTCCCCCAAGAGCGCTCAGACCGTCCGCAGCCTGGGTTAACGGAAGCCGCTCCTGGCCTCCCGCTGTAGCGGCAGTGGCGCGCAGGCTGTCCAGGCTTGTCCGGAACTCGTTTCGTTCGTCTGATAGGTCGGGCATACGGCGCCCGTTGCGCAAGGCGTCGGCTGCGTCGCCGAGCACTTTGGCGGCGGCGACGATCGCGGCGTCGAGGTACACGGCCACGGGGCGGCCACCGTCACCCCGGCCGGAGGGGGCGGCGTCGAGGAGCGCTTTCGCGCGTGCGATCCCCGCTGTCACAAGGCGGATCCGGTCGGCTTCGTCTGCGAGTGCCTGGAATGCGGCTGCAGCCGCCGGGTCGCCCAGCGGCTGGGTTTCCGACACCGCCGACCGCAGGTCGTCGATGACCTTCGGGTCGAGCAGGACGCCCGGGTCGTCGGCGAGGCTTTGAACGTGAGCAGAGAGAAGCCGGTAGGCGGCGGCGGACGCCTTTCGCTCCACCGGGAACTTTTGCAGCGGCCAGATAACCGCCACGAACAGAATCTGAAGCCCACCGCCCGCCAGCGCCCAAAGCGCGTTCGACGCCGCCTGCGGCGCGCCGAAGTGGAACTGCGAGAAGATCACCAGTCCTATCACCGCCTGCAACCCGACGACAGTGGCCGGCTGGCCGAAGACGACGAGCATCCCGGCTGCGAACGCCCAGACTGCGGTAATCACGACATCGACGCCGACCACACGGCTCGCTGTGGCCCCGACGAACGCCGAGACAGCGAAGGCAGCGGCCGCCACCGCCATGATCTTGACCCGCTCACGGTACGCGCCCTGTAGCGATGCGACCCCGGCGGTCAACGCCCCGATGGCAGCCCCTACCCCGACCAGGATGTGGCCTGACAACTCCCCGACGACGAGCGGGACGGCGATCCCCGCCGCGCACCGTGCTGCCGGTATCAGGGCCAGCTTCGAGCGGTCCACGCGCAGCGCGTCCCTGACAACTGCGCTCCAGGCACCGGATCGCACTTTCAGCGCATCCCCGGGAGGCCCACAACAGTCGAGTCTAAGCAGATCAGCGGGAGCGGCGGTGTGCTTCATGGTGGCGGGGGGTGACGAACTCGCTCCAGTAATGCATGGTAGACCTCCGGTGTTAACGTCACCGAGGTCTAGCGCGACAGGGATGGAACGAGCCGAGCATCTAGCCAGTCCACCCCAATTAATACCACTGCGCGCTGCGTAGAGTTCGACGTAGGCGCCCGAGTCCTATTCGGCTACCCGATCCGGCTCGGGAGTGCATCATGTCGCTGACATGGTCTCGGTCCAGCTCTCGATCCCGGCTCTTTGTGGCGGCCCGGCCGGCCTTCGCAGGGATGGCGAACAGCATTTTGCCAGGCAAGTCGACGAGCGTAACCGCCAAGGTTCATGCATGCTGTAGTCCATGGATGGAGCTGGCCTGACCTATAGAGATTTCGAGGTGCCGGTTCGCGGAGGTGCCCTTCACGTAGGTCGCTGAGGCGGCGGTCCGGCTGCCGTCGTCGCTGCGCACGGCTTGACCGCCACCCACTTGCACTTCGCGGCGCTCGCCGAGCCACAGGGCGGGAGGTCACCGTAATCGCTCTGGACTTGCGCGGCCGGGCCGCAGCAGAGATCTCGGTGGGCCGTTCGGGATGGCCGCCGACAACGGCGTTGATCTCCAAATGCCCCCCGAGGGCTTCGACGTACGCGGCGAGCGTCGAGAGCAATAAGTCCCCCTCGCGCTCGATGCGAGAGATCGTCGACTGGGGTCTCTGCATGGTCCGAGAGAGCTCCACCTGGGTGAGCTGGCGCACCCGGCGCAGCTCGCCGAGGGCGTCGCGGACCTGCTCGGCAACGACCTTTGCCGGCTCACGCTTTACCCGATGCGATCGGCGTAGGCGGCGAAGAACAGCACGGCCAGGGCGGCCTGCGTGGAGATGGTGTTGACCGCAACGAGATCCGATCGCAAACTGTCGGGCCGACTGCCAGGCGGGCAAACAGCGCGACGATCACCGCCGTCTCGGCTATTGCCATGGCTAGGTATATGTCGTCGTAGGTCACTTCCTATCCACAGCGCTTCGGCCGGAGCCTGTGACTGCAAAGCGCTGATTCCGGCGTGGCGGGCCCGCCCGACGTTCGCGAAATCAACTTCGATCGTCTCCACTTAAAGCTTCGTCGAGGACAACCTCCTTCTCGGCGGCTTCCCTCCCGAACTTCGAGTCCTGCGGGTCGGCATGCGGCTGATCAGGCATGATCGACTTGTACCCGGAGCGCCTCGCAGCCAACCCGCCAGAGCTGGGCTCCCGTCGGCCCACCTGAAGCAAGTTCCAGTAGCTGAAGCAAAAGACTGTGAGCGTAATTGCACAAGTTCGGTGCAATTACGCTCACAGTCTTTGTGAGAGACCGCGCGACCGCGCAACCTTTGTGAGAGACCGCGCAAGAGGGACAACGGCTGGCGTGGCGGGATGGGCGGTCTCGGATCCAAGGTCGGAAATCGCGCCTGAGTAGTCGACAATATCTACGCCGGCCTGACCACAGCTGGATACGAGTCCATGTTCGGCTGCCTGGCCCTTCTGGTCGGCGGCCAGTCTCGTGCCGCGTGGAGGGACACCGCTTTTCGACGCTATGGGTCACGCCATCGCCGATGCCACCATACGCGCCGAGATCGAGTAGTCCTCGTCTCGTCTTAGTTGGAGCCGGAACTCGCCGGTGACGGCTGCGGCGACCCATTTCTGCCTCTCGGCGCAGTCGCGGTCGGGAGGTCGTGTTGTGCCAACAAGCAGGTTTAATCAGCTCCGGACCGAACGCGTGTTCTGACAAATCGAGTAGCGTTATCGAATGGCTCGGACCTGCCTGGTGGTCTCCTTCGAAATTTTATGGGAGGTCAGGTTGATGGGTTTCGGGTAGGCAAGGCGGAGACCCTGTGGAAGAGTCTCCGCGTGGAGACTGTTTCGCGAACTCCGTAGGTCCTGTGGACGAGTCTCTGCGTGGAGACTGTTGGCGGCCGAGTAGTCCGTGCATGACCAACCGTCGCTAGGCGCTAGCGGATCGCCGAACGGGATCCTACTCAGCGATCCGCCAACGGGCGTCGTCGGCCCGGTTGGTGTGGCGCCCAACTCGTGGTCGAGTTGGATGAGCTCGTGGCTTGCGAGGGGAAGGGAATGTTGGCGAGGGCCCGGGTTCAGAGCTTTCCGAGTACCTGACTTCGGTCGTAGGGTTTGTTGATGCTCGAGTCCGATCTGCGACCTGGGCTTCCGGCCATTTGGCGGCGCGGTCTTAGGGGTCGCTCCCGGGGGCCCACCCCCGAACCCCCGGACGACCAGCCCTCGACTGTATGTGAAGAACTCGGCGCTAGTCGACGCCCGACTCCAGAGCAGCCTGGTCGAGCGCTGTGTCTTCCTCGCCTTTCGTCGTCGGGTTGGCGGTGATCGCCTCGGCGCCGCCTGGAGAGATTTCCCCGACGAGCGTGAAGTCCCCGGCGGGCAGGGTGCCGAGGGTCGCGTAGAGCTCCAGTTTCGCTCTCGTGTCGGCTATGTCGAGGTTGCGCATGGTGAGCTGGCCGATCCTGTCTTGGGGGCCGAACGCTGCGTCTTCGACGCGTTCCATCGACAGCTTGTCGGGATGATAAGACAGCGACGGGCCTTCGGTGGAGACTATCGAGTAGTCCTCGCCGCGTCTCAAGCGGAGCCGGACCTCTCCTGTGACGGCTGCGGCGACCCACTTCTGGAGAGGTTCGCGGATCATCATCGCCTGCGTGTCGAACCAGCGGCCCTCGTAGAGGAGCCTGCCGAGGCGGCGCCCGTCGTTGTGGTAGGCGGCGACGGTGTCCTCGTTGTGGGTTGCGTTGAGCAGACGTTCGTAGGCGATGTGAAGGAGGGCCATCCCTGGCGCCTCGTAGACTCCGCGTGACTTCGCTTCGATGATCCTGTTCTCGATTTGGTCGGACATGCCGAGGCCGTGCCTGCCGGCGACGGAGTTCGCCTCGACGAGAAGCTCGACGGGATCGTCGAACGCTTTGTTGTTGATTGCGGTGGGGCGTCCCTGCTCGAAGGTGACTGTGACGTCCTCGGGGTCAATTTTTACATTGGGATCCCAGAACGCGACGCCCATGATCGGCTCGACGAGGTCGATCGACGAGTCGAGGTGCTCGAGCTTTTTGGCTTCGTGGGTGGCGCCGAGCAGGTTGGCGTCGGTGGAGTACGCTTTCTCGGCGCTGTCGCGGTAGGGGAGGTCGTGGGCTGTAAGCCACTCCGACATTTCTTTGCGGCCGCCGAGCTCGGATACGAAGGTGGCGTCGAGCCACGGCTTGTAGATGCGAAGCTGCGGGTTGGCGAGAAGCCCGTAGCGGTAGAAGCGCTCGATGTCGTTACCTTTGAATGTCGAGCCGTCGCCCCAGATCGACACCCCGTCGTCTCTCATCACCCGCACGAGGAGGGTGCCGGCGACCGCCCTGCCGAGCGGGGTCGTGTTGAAGTAGGTCCGTCCGGCGGAGCGGATGTGGAACGCGCCGCAGGCGATCGCCGCGAGGCCTTCCTCGGCGAGTTGGCGCCGGCAGTCGACCAGCCTCGCTTTCTCGGCGCCGTATTCGAGGGCCCGGTCGGGGATCGAGTCGATGTCGGGCTCGTCGTACTGGCCGAGGTTGGCGGTGTAGCAATAGGGGACCGCACCGTGGTCGCGTATCCACGCCACGGCCACGGAGGTGTCGAGACCCCCCGAGAACGCGATACCGACCCGTTCACCGACCGGCAGGGAGCTGAGAACCTTCGACATGGCGTCTTACACTAATGGGGGCTCGACGCTGGGCACTCCAATGTCCACCAGTTTTCGTCGAGCTCGTGCCGCCGAACCACCTGCCACGCCGAGCAGGTTAGCCTGGGCTCCGTAAACCCAATGCTCTACCGAAACCGTATGGTTTTATACTACGTTGTTGGTAGATGAAGTGGGCGTGCGGCGACCAGAGCGTCGAACTGCGTGGTGGCGCTGAAAGTACCTAGCGGGTGGCCGACACATTCCTGGCCAGGGCATCGACCAACACGGCCGTCTTATCGCGAAGCGCGCCGAACGCGGCGACCAGCGAGGGATCGACGTGCTCCGGCTCTGGGTCGTCGCGGACGTGGTACTCCAAGGCGTTTAATGCCTCGCCGAGGGTCCCCGAGTAGCCGACGGCGAGCAGGCCGAGGGCCGCAGCCCCGAGGGCTGTGCCTTCCTCGTCGCCGGTGACCGTCATCGGCCGTTCGAGCGCTGCGGCCATGAGACTCTTCCACAACGGCGAACGGAACGCCCCGCCCGTCGCTCGTATGCTCGTCACCGGGTGCAGCGCGTCGACTCGGTCGAGTAGGAGGCGCATCTGCACGCAGACGCCTTCCATCGCAGCCCTGCGCATGTGTGCTTCGCCGTGGTGGTGTCGCAACCCGACGAACGCCGCGGCGAGATCGGGGTTCCAAAGAGGTGCCCGCTCGGCGAGCAGGAACGGGAGCATCACGACTCCGTCGCTGTCCGCGGACACGCCGTCCGCCGGGTGCGCGCCCGGGTCGCCGGGTTCGCCCGGAAGAGTCGCGGGCGCGAGGCTTCGTGCGGCCCAGCGCAGGACTTCGGCACCGTTGGAGATCGCCCCGCCTGCCACCCACAACGGCTCGACGAGGCCATAGCAGAAGACCCTGCCGAGGCGGTCCGGGTGCGGCCCGTGGGTAACTACCCGTATAGCGCCGCTGGTACCAAGCGACAGGCCGGCTATCCCGACGTCCACGGCGCCCGAGCCGAGGTTCGCGAGGGGGCCGTCGGCGGCACCGACAACGACGGGAGTACCGGCCGCAATGCCAAGAGAGGCGGTCAGGCCGCCGTCGCCTCGAAGCGGCAGTACCGCGGTCGTGGGCAGTATCTCGGGAAGCCGGCTGGAGTCGACCCCGCACGCTTGGAGAGCAAGCGCGCTCCATTGCCGGGTGGTGACGTCCATCAGCCCGGTACCCGACGCGGAGGAGGTCTCGGTGACGAGAGTCCCTGTCAGCCAGTAGATCAGGTAGTCCTTGAGCCCGACCCACCAGCGGGCCGCCGAGAAGGTTGCAGGGTCGTTGCGCCGGAACCACTCGAGCTTGGCGAGCGGAGTCATCGGGTGCACGGGTGTGCCTGTGGTCTCTTGGAGGTCCAGGGATGCCGGATCGCGTGCAAGCTCGGCGGCTTCGAGCGCCGCGCGCCCGTCAGCCCACGTCACGAGCGGAGTGATAGGTCGGCACCTGTCGTCGAGCGCTACAAGCCCGTGCATCGCAGCGCTCAGCGATATCGCCGCCACCTTCGCCCCGCCCAAGGTGGCGATGCACTCTGCGAGGGCGGCTTGAGCGCCGGCGAGGACCGCGGCGGGGTCCTGTACCTGCTGGCCGGGGGCTGGCTGCAAGAGCGGGTACTCGCGGATTGCTATGGACCGCTGCCGGGTGCCGAGGTCGAAGGCCACAGCCTTGACGCCGGTGGTGCCGACGTCGAGGCCGACGACCACCTCGCCGGCAGCGCCGGTCATGCGGCCGCTTTGCGAGAAGCTTCCCCGTGCCCGAGACGACGTTGTCGAGTATGCGTTCGGAAACCTGGGTCGGACTCAGACATGGCGACATCTACTCTACGAGGGACGACAGACAATGCTACTGACGCGGGACTCTACCTATAGTTTGGAGCCGTGACCGTCGACCAGTCGCCCCACCTGCAGTCGCCCGGCCGGGGCGACCTGGCGGTCCTCCCGGGCCGCCCGCTATCCCCGAGACCAGCCCGGCTGGTTGTCGTTCCCGGACTCCCCGTTTGATCAAGTACCTCGGCTCCAAAAGACTGCTCGTCCCGATCCTCGGGGAGATCCTGACGGCGGTAGGCGCCACAACTGCTCTCGATCTCTTTACCGGAACGACGAGGGTCGCACAGGAGTTCAAACGCCGCGGAGCGCACGTTACGGCGCTTGACGCCGCGCGTTACTCCGAGATCTTCGCCCGCTGCTACATACAGACCGACGCCATCGACGTCGACCGCGGCGAGCTCGCCGAGGCTTTGCGCTACCTGGGGTCGCTTCGAGGCGAGGCCGGGTATTTCACTGACACTTTCTGTGTCAAATCCAGGTTCTTCCAGCCTTTCAATGGGGAGAGGATCGATGCGATCCGAGACGCACTCGAACGCGACTTCGCCGGGAGTCCGCTGTGGCCGATCCTGCTCACCAGCCTGATCGACGCGGCCGACCGGGTGGACTCGACGACCGGCCTGCAAATGGCGTACATCAAAAGCTGGGCTGAGCGCTCCTACAAGCCTCTCGAGCTTCGTGTGCCCGAGCTGCTGGGCGGACCGGGCCTGGCCGTGCGTGCCGACGCAACCGTAGCCGCCGGCGAGTTGCCTGCCGTCGACCTCGCGTACCTCGATCCTCCCTACAATCAGCACCGCTACTTCACGAACTATCACATCTGGGAGACCCTCGTGGCTTGGGACGCGCCGGAGCATTACGGGGCGGCGTGCAAACGGATCGACAGCCGCGACGGGGCCACCAAGAGCGTGTTCAACTCCAAACGCGAGATGCCATCTGCGCTTCGGCGCTTGATCCGCGACGTGTCCGCCTCGGTGGTGGTCGTGTCGTACAACAACGAGTCGTGGGTGGATCTCGAAGACCTCGTCGACATGTGCAGCGCCCACGGGCATGTGGCGACCTTCGCGTTCGACTCCAAACGCTACGTCGGCGCCCAGATCGGCATCCACAACCCGACCGGCGTGAAGGTAGGCACCGTCAGCCACCTGCGTAACCTTGAGTACCTGGTGGTAGCCGGGCCGAAGCGCTCCGTCGAGAGCGTGTGCGAACTGGCGGTACTCCGACAGGTTGCGGGCGCCGCCGGTGTAGCGTAGAGCCGCTATGGACAGCGACTCATACGACCGGGTCGTCGGGGCTCTCGGGCACGTCACGCTCCGGATACCCGGACCGGGGCGTCCCGGCGAGGTGCTCCTTTCCATGCGCGGAGGATCTGAATCTTTTATCGCCTACAGCGAGGAGGCGATCCCGGCCGGCAGCCAGGTGCTTGTGCTCAACTCGCGTCCCGGCCGAGTGGTCGAGGTGACTGCGTTTCCCGGCTGACTTCCCTCGCCGCATCGCTGGTCGGCACCGCTCGCTGGTAAACGTCCATGACACGGCGGCTCTCCGCTAAGGATCCGTGGGGGGCTATAGTCCGCGTAGAAAGGTAGGTGCAGCGATGTTCGGATGGCATGTTCCTCGACCCGACCAGGCGATGCTCGTAAGCGGCGGTAGGCAAGGGACGCTCCCGTTCAGGATCGTCACTGGCCACGGCGCTTTCGTCCTGCCGTTCCGTTCGAAGGTGAGCTATCTAACCCTTTCCATGCAGGAGGCGGAAGTCGACGAGGAGTGCGTCACCAAACAGGGTATAGCGGTGAAAGTAAAGGCCGTTATCGCCTTCAAGGTCGGCTCCGACCCTGAGGGCATAGCGAGCGCAGCGCAGCGTTTCCTTGCTGCGGAGGAGAAGATGGGGGTGCTGACCGGGCGCATATTCGCCGGCCACCTACGTTCGATCATCGGGTCAATGACCGTCGAGGAGATCATCCGCGAACGCCAGCGCCTGGCAGAGGAAGCCCTCGAAGCCTCCAAAATCGAGATGTCCAAGATCGGCCTTGTCGTCGACGCCCTTCAGATCGAGAGCATCGACGACTTGGGCTCGGGCTACATCAAGGCGCTCGCCGCGCCGCACGTGGCGCAGGTGCAGCGCGCTGCGAGGGTCGCCCAAGCTGAGGCGGACCAGGCATCGGCAGAGGCCGAGCAGATATCGCGGCGCAACCAGGCCGAGTTCGAACGCAAGACGGCGGTCGCCCGTGCCGGATATCAGGCTGAGGTGGACTCGGCCCAGGCGCAAGCGGCTCAGGCCGGCCCGCTCTCACAGGCGCAGGCCGCCCAGAACGTGCTCGAAGCCCAGACGGCGCTTGCCGAGCGTAACGCCGAGCTACGTCAGCGTGAGCTGGTGGCGGAGGTTATCCGGCCCGCCCAGGCCGAGGCGCAGCGTATCAAGCTGCTCGCCGAGGCAGAGGCGGAACGCCTCAGCCGGATCGGCGAGGCGGGTGCGGCGCATGATCGGGTCGCATTGGACCAGCAGCTGATAGCGCAGCTGCCCGAGATGTTGCGCGCTGCGGCCGACAGCTTGCAGAACTCGAACCTGACGGTCCTAAACGGTGCGGAGGGCATGGCGGAGGTCGTCAGCGGTCTGGCGTCGCAGGGCCTTGCCCTCTTCGAGACCCTCAAGCGGTCGATACCCCAGGGCGACGGCGCTGCGGAGCACTCCGAGCGCAGGAACGGGTCTCCTCAAGGAACGCCAGCCGGCCGGCCCGCCGATGGAGCCCTGCCGGGAGTTCCCGACCCGGTCCCGCTTTCGAGGCCGGTAGCCGAGGACCCCGCCAGGCGCTGACGCCCGGCCTCGAAGCTAATCAGCCCCTCTCGGCTCCGGTGACTAACACGACGACCCGATCGGAGGCTCCGATCGTCGCCTCGCGAACCAGCTTGGCGACTCCTGCCAGGCCGGCGCTACCGGTAGGCGAGGCAGGAAAGCCGGCGGCGTGGGCAGCGGCATGCGCACCTAGAAGCTCGCCCTCGCTTGCGACGATCGCGGTGCCCCCCGTCTTCATCATCGCTTTGACCACCGCAAGCCAGTCGTAGGTTTCGTCGTCGATAATCCCCGACGCCACGCTGGCGGGGTGCTCCCATGGCCACATGTATTCGGAGCGTTGTCTCGCCGCGCGGGCGGCGTGGAGTTCGATATCCCGGCGGCTCGGGTGGTCGCCTGCGAGCATTCGCAGCTTCGTGTAGGCACGAGCGAGCGGAGCCGCACCGGCTGGTTGCACCGTGTGGATCCTCGGGGTCTCGCCGAGCAGCCCGGCTTCGACGGCGCCGTCGAAAGCTCTTATCGTGGCTGTCGCCAGCGCCCCGCCCCCGACCTGCACGACGACGTGGTCGGCGGTCATCGATCCTTCGACGAGGCTGGCGACGATCTCGAAGCCGAGCGTACTGCCACCTTCGATGGATAGGGCGTTCAGGTTTCCTTGGCAGGTGAATGCAAGCACCCCTGAATCGATACCGTCGAGGAGGCGGCGCAGGGTTGGGTCGCCGGTCTCGCCGGGCTGTCGCTCGCAGACGACGATTTCCGCGCCGAGGTCCCCGACACGGTCCCGTACGGTCGCGTCCGCATCGGTCGGTACGTACACCTTGAGTGGCCAGCCGGCTGCTCTTGCTAGCACCGCAGCGCCGAGAGCTGCGTTGCCGCAACTGGCGATACCGAGGGTCGGTCGGCGCGCAGGGTCTGTCAACCCGGCAGTCTCGCTCACCAGAAGGTGGATCATGACACCCATGAGATGGCGGCCCTTGTGGCTTCCCGAGACATTACCGGTCTCGTCTTTGACCCAAACGCCCCCGGCCGGGTCGAAGCCGAGCGCGTCCGAGATTGCGCCGCTTCGATAGAACGGGGTCACTGCGAACCCCTTGCCGTCGAGTGCTGCGATGCGATCGTCGAGGCGGCCGACGATCTCCAGGTAAGCGCCGTCGCTCAAGCCGAGCGCCCGCGCCCGCCGGTAGGAACCCAGCTGGCGACGGAACACCTCGAAGGGATTCCTCCCTTCGATCCCTGCCGTCGGGAACCCGTCAGATAGGTCGACCGGCGCAGGGACAAGGACATGGTCCACGTCACCGCTAGCGGAGTCGCCTGCATCGAAGTTCGGGCAGCGGAAAGGGTACGGATCGCCTCGATCGTCGACATTGACCGTTGCGGCGCAGCCCGAGCAGGTGAGAACCGACTCCACGCTCGACCGTTCAGCCTACGGTCGCACCGCTTTGGGCGTTGAACTCCCGGATCAATTCGTCCCAAGCCGGCACGACGGATCGGATCGACCTCCAGAAATCCTGGCGCCGTCGCACCTCGAAGCGCTCCAACGAAACGCCCTGCTGCTCAACCCAGGTGAAGTAGCCGAGGTTGAAGATCCGGGCCCGGTCGACCTGCGTGCATTCGACGGCGTTGTCAGTTCCGGCGCCGAGCATGAACCTGTCGAATGAACCCGCCGCGTCCGATCGGCCGAAACCGTACGGGAAGTCGCGCCCGGTGATGCGGTCCAGTTCACTTCTATAGAGGGCCGCTCCGTCGGTGGCGACGGTCAATATGATGTCATCCTCGCCGAGGCTCAGCAACTTCGCCGTCTTCACCGCGGCCACGACGTTGCAGATAGCAGACAGCCCAAAGTGTTCGAGGCCGGCAAGCACGTCTTCGGGCACGCCCCGGTGGTCGTGAAGGTAGCGCAGGCCCTCAGGCGCGTCGAAGGTCACCGCCAGATGGTCCGTGGCACGGTCGCTGACTGCTACTACGACGTCGGTGTTGTAGACGTTATGGATAAAAGGTATGTGCTTGTCGCCGATGCCCTGGATGTTGTGCTCACCGAAACCGTTGTAGAGCATTGTCGGGCACTCGAGAGCTTCGACCGCGACGACTTTCGACCCGTAGCGTTCGGCGAGATGATCGCCGGCGCCGAGCGTTCCCGCAGAACCGGTGGCCGACACGAACGCGCCGAGACGCGAAGCGGGCCGGTCCTTCGCCACGTGTTCGAAGACTCGCCCGAGGGCCGCCCCGGTCACCTGGAAGTGCGCGAGGTGGTTCCCGAACTCGGAGAACTGATTGAAGATCACGTTGCCCGGCTCGCGAGCGAGGGAGGCGCAACGGTCGTAGATCTCCTTGACGTTGCTCTCGGTGCCGGGGGTCGCAATGATGTCGGTGCGGTCCTCGACCCATCGTTCGAGCCACTCGAAGCGCTCCCTGCTCATCCCCTCGGGCAGAACGGCAATCCCTCGCGAGCTCATGAGGCGCGACACCGCAATGCCTCCCCGGCAGTAGTTACCGGTGGAAGGCCAAACCGCCCGGTCAGACGTGGGGTCGAAGCGACCGGTGATGACCCGCGGCGTAAGGCAGCCGTACGTAGCGAGCACTTTGTGAGCGCCGATCATCGGAAAGCGGTCACCCAGCATGACGACTATCGGTGATTCGACTCCCGTCAGCGAGCTCGGCAGAATGATGTGAGCCGGCACCGGCTGCTGCGCGCTGCGCGAAGCGTCGTTGTGCCAGTGCACCCGGAACAAGTTGAGAGGGTCCGCGTCGTCTGGTCCGACGCGGCGCAGGGCTTCTTGGACCGCGGACGGGATCTTCGACGGGTCGGTCAGTTCTTCAAAGGTAGGGAGCACGATGTTGCGCTCCCGGAAACGTTCGATCGTCCGTTCGAGGACCGACTCGTCACCCACACCCGTCTCTAGCCCCGGCAACCCGGAGTCGTGCTCGGCGCGGACGCTCACGCGGCTGGACGCGACGGTGGCGTCAGAGCCATTGCCGTGTACATCGCCACCCCGACGGGCAGCGCAGCCTCGTCGATCACGAAGCGGTTCGAGTGGTTCGGCGCGGCGTTGCTCACGCCTGGGGGCGACGCGCCGAGGAACGCCATCGAACCGCGTACCTCGGCCAGCACACGGGACCAGTCCTCGGCGCCCATGACCGGTGTGGGCATCTCCATGACGTGCTCGGTGCCGACGAGAGCCCGCGCTACGTCGAGGGTGTGGCCGGCGTAGCTTGGGTCATTGACTGTGACAGGATAGCTGTGACCTTCGATTTCGAGGCTCGCCTCGCACCCGTGGGCAGCTGCCGTCTGGGTGACAACGTGGCGCAGAGATTCGAGCACGACGGCCCGGGTTCGATCCGACACGGCGCGTACCGTGCCGCCGAGAGCGACCTGCTCGGGGATCACGTTTGTCGCCGTTCCAGCGTGGATAGTGCTGACGGTCACGACGGCAGGGTCGAAAGCAGGAATCCGGCGGGTCACCATCGACTGCACCGCGGTCACCACGTGACACGCTGCAGTGACCGGGTCGACGGCGTCATGGGGCATCGAAGCGTGGCCGCCTTTGCCCGTAACGACAATCCGGAACTCGTCAGCCGACGCCATGATCGTTCCCGGCCGGCATGTGAGCATCCCGGAGGGAATAACCGAGGAAATGTGTATCGCGAACGCGTCGTCGAAAGCGCCGTATCGTCGAAGCAGGCCGTCGTCGATCATCGCCTTCGCCCCGTCGTGGCCTTCCTCTCCGGGCTGGAACATCAGTACCACCCGCCCGGCGAGGTCCTTGCGGCGCATGGTGAGAAGCTTCGCGGCTCCTAGCAGCATCGCCGTGTGAGCGTCGTGGCCGCAGGCATGCATCCGTCCAGTAACCGTCGAGGAGAAATCGAGGCCCGTGTCCTCGGGCATCTCGAGCGCATCCATGTCGGCGCGAAGCAGGACCGTCCTTCCTTCGCTCTCGCCGTCAATGACGGCCTCGACGGAGCTGCACGTCTCGCCCGAACGAGTCTTCAGGCCCAAGCCTTCGAGTGTTTCTACGACCAGGGTCTGCGTGTCGGGCAGCTCTAGGCCGACCTCCGGCCTTGCGTGCATACGCCTGCGAAGGCCGACCGCCTCTTCCGCAAGGGCTTCCGCCTGGGCGATAAGGTCGCGCCCGGCGAGCTTGCCTGGCGTCGGGGAGTCCCCGCTTGGCATGTGGGATGTCGTCACATCGCGAGCCTAGCCAAAGCAGCCAGCTTTGCTCCGCTCCGGTAGGCTCGAAGGCGATGAGCGACGAGTCGGCACAGCGGGCGTTCGCGAAGCGACGAGCGGCGAACTTCGAGGGACGGTGAAGTTGACCGCCGAACTCGAAGCAGTCGAAGATCCTCACGATCCTGTCGGTAGGGCGGCGCTGTCTCTACGCCGGGCGTCAACCGACGGTGTGGCCTGCCGGCCGGTGCGCGCCATGTTCGACTCGAATGTTGGCGTCGAGGTCGGATACGAGATCCAGGAGCGCAACACCGCGATTGAGCTCGACGGCGGGCGGAGAGTGTCGGGTCGCAAGATCGGCCTCACCTCCAAGGCGGTGCAAAGCCAGCTCGGCGTCGACCGGCCGGATTTCGGGACCCTCTTCGTGGACATGGAATACCCCGACGGGGCGGAACTTCCTTACTCTCGGTTGCTCCAGCCGAGGGTGGAAGCCGAGGTCGCCTTAGTTTTGGAACGTGACCTCGACTCGGCTCCACACGGCTTTGCCGAGGTGCTCCGGGCGGTCGCGTTCGCTCTGCCCGCGTTGGAGGTCGCAGATAGCCGGATCGAAGGCTGGGACATCACCCTTCTCGACACTGTCGCCGACAACGCGAGCGGAGGCCTCTACGTGCTCGGGACTCGTCCGGTGATGCTTCGCGACGTCGATCTGCGGGAGGCGAAGATGTCGATGACCCTCGACGGTTCGGTGGTTTCGACCGGTTCGGGCTCGGACTGCCTCGGCCATCCGTTGAGCGCTGCGAGGTGGCTTGCGGACGCGCTGTGCGAGAGGCGGATACCGCTGCGAGCGGGAGACGTGATAATGACCGGGGCTTTAGGGCCGATGGTCGCCGCCGGCCGAGGCTCCGAGTTCGCGGCGACTATCAGCGGGCTCGGCAGGGTCAGCGCCCGCCTGGATTGACGCAAGCGCGCTATGCGGGGGCGGAATCGCACGGCGCGGTGGCGTGGACGCTACTAGGCGCCCCTCGCACCAAAAGCTGAGCAGCGCCGGGGGCATCGGCCTCGCGACCAGGAAACCCTGCACCACGTCGGTTCCTATCTCGCGCAGCGCGTTCAACTGTTCGACTGTCTCGACTCCCTCCGATACCGTCGTCATGCCAAGGCTTTTCGCAAGATCGGTTATCAGCTTGACGAGCGAGGCGTCCTCGCTGGTGGTCACATCTGCGATGAAGGTGCGGTCGATTTTGATCGTGTCGATAGGCAGGTGGTGCAGGTGGGCGAGTGAGGTGTACCCGGTTCCGAAGTCGTCGACTGCGATCCGGAAGCCCAGGTCGTGCACTTCTCGCAGTTGTGCTGCCACCTCCTCGAGATCTGCGAGTATGACCGTCTCGGTTATCTCCAAGGTGATGTTCGTCGCGCTCACTCCCGTGTCCGCCATCATCGACCTCAGGTCGTCGACGAGTCGGTGACCGCGCAGGTGTCGTCCTGAGACGTTTACTGCGACGCTCAAACCTCCAAGTAGCGGGTCGTCGCGCCATGCCTGCATTTGACGTGCCACATTCTCGAGGACCCAGTTGTCGATGTCGATGATTAGGTCACTGGCCTCGGCGAGAGGAATGAACTCCGCCGGGGAAACAGGCCCGTGGTCGATCCGCTGCCAGCGCAGGAGAGCTTCGAGCCCGCAGAGCTCCATGTCGGTGTTGACGAGCGGCTGGTAGAACAGCGTCAGACCGGAGGCGTCACCGGCCAACTCGTCGCGCAGGTCCCTCTCGACGCCGTCCCTGGCCGCAAGGCGCGCCTGGACTTCTGCGTCGAATACCCCGATCGAACCCGCCCCCTGCTGTTTTGCCTGGTAGAGCGCGAGGTCGGCGTGAGCGAGCAGGTCGAGCGCACCGATATCGTCATTCGCGCTCAGCGCCAAGCCGACACAGGCGCCGATGTCGAGGCTAAGGGACTGCCACTCGATCGGCTCGCACAGAGCGGAGATCAGTCTGAGCGCAACATATTCGGCTTCTCTCAGGGTCGTGATCCCCTCGGCGACCACGACGAACTCGTCGCCTCCGATGCGCGCCACAAGGTCGTGGCCCCTCGTCGCCGACAGGAGTCGCCGGCCTACCTGGCGCAGCACGTGGTCCCCGCAGCGGTGCCCGTGGAGATCGTTTGCGCGTTTGAAGTTGTCCAAGTCCATGTAAAGGACTGCAACCGCCCCGCCTTGAGTTTTCGAACGTGCGATCATCCGTTCGAGGGAGTCGACTACCGCCGCGCGGTTCATGAGGCCGGTCAGAGAATCATGTGTCGCTTCGAATGACAGCCGGTCTTGGAGCTCCTTGCGCTGGCGGATCGAGTCGGCGAGGGCCCGAAACGATCCTTGCAGTGCGCTTCCGAGGCGTCCTGGGAGCGGGGCGTCGAGAAGCTCGTTGTCGAGGTCACAGCGCGACAACGCTTCGCTTTTGGCTTCCAGCAGGCGAAGGTTCGCCATCAACGAGTTGAACGCGTCGGCAACAACCACTGTCTCGCGGGGTCCGACGGGCGCCAGGTGTTCGACGTCCAGGCTGCCCCGCACCACCGACAGAGCGACGCTGGCAAGCTGCTCCAGGGGACGGGAAATAGTCCGGGCAATCAGTACCGCCAACGACAGGGCGACGCTGACGGCGAGCACAAGCAAGATGAGCCACAGCCAGAACGATGATGCGGCACCGCTGGAGAGCTGACCGACCGCTCCGATCGACGCGACGCTGGCGCTCTGCGAGAGACCGTTGAGGAGCGTCCAGTATTGCGTGGTCGACGAAAGTGCGTTCTCGAGTATCGCCTCATACGTCGGGGCCTGTGCGGATGTCGGATTGGCGAAGGCGCTGCGGCCGGCCTCTCCTAATGCGACCAGGTCATTGTATGCCACATAGGACGGGCTCGTCGCGAACTTGACCCACGCAGCGCGCACTGAAGGAACTTCTGAGCTAGCTATGGAGCTGCCGGCGGCGGCGAGGACGGCTGCGGCCTGGGCCAGCGCGATCGCCGGGGTCGGCGTAGCAGTCGCTGACTTCGAAGTCGACGGCGTCTCCCAAAGCGTCCCGAGAGATCGGAGTTGACTGGTTGCTCCTTGCACAGCGTCGAGGGCGTAGTTGGAGGCGAGAATGCTGAGCACAGCGCTCCGATTCGACGGGATGTCGAGGATCATGTCCCTTGCGTGCAGCAACAGGGTTGACGCTGTGGCTTCAGTTGCACGGCTTGCGGCCGTAAACAGCGCTATCTGCGTTTGGACCGTCAGATGCCCGGTCGCCAACGCGGCGCGTTCGGAGTAAAGCGGTGACGACACCTGCCGATCCTGCGCCGGGGGAAGCATGTGCAGCGTGTCGTCGGTCGTTCTTTGCGCGCTAAGAAGTTGACCCGGGACGCTAAATGCCGCAGGGCCGTCGCTTGGCGGGCCGACCGCCGTCGATGACGCGTTCGTGAGAATGAGATCGGCCAGGCTGTACGACTCTTCTGTCGCCAGGGCGGCGTCGAGCTCGATGAGGACCGCCGCATTTTTAACGTCCGTCTTGGCTGATTCGCTGGCGTCCATCTGGGAGTGAGCGCTCGTGATGAGGGGAAGCGAAAGCGACACGAGGGCCACCATCGGCACTAGAGCGATCACCAAAAGGCGCGGGCCGACGCCGATGCGAGCGGTCCAGCTTCTAGACGCCGGGTTGTGTACGACCCATCCGCGCAGACGACTGAGTCCCGCCATCACTGCGGCACGTATCTTGGAGACGCCGGGAACCACATGAGGCGCATCGGAGTGCACCGTAGGGCACTTGAGCCACGCGAAGATCACGCAACGCCAGGACAGCGTCTAAGGCCACCTGGTTCCTTCGACGCAACCGTGGTCGCTAGTGGCGGCTAGTTTGCGCCGAGGGCGCCGCTGTCGGCGTCGTCAAACTTCGCTGCCCGTCGACGGCGAACCGGGTACCCCCGGCGCCTTGGACCTGACGCGCCGTGCAGTTCGTCCGAGATGGCGCGTCATTATCGACCGGGCCGCTTCGACGTCATGGGCGGCGACAGCTTCGACGAGCGCACGGTGCTCGGCCACGCCCGGCCGTCCCATGCGCGGCGCGACTGCCTGGGCCTCTTCGAGCGAGTGGCGCAGCGGCGCTTGGAGCGATTCGAGGAGAAAACTGAGCGGACGATTGTGGGCGGCCGCGGCGAAGCGGAGGTGGAATTCCGTTGAGCACCCGACGTCGTGATGCCCGGCCGCGAGAGCGGCATCCGCGCGCTCGCAGATCCGTCGCAGATCGGCGAGATCGTCCTCGGTGGCCCGCTCGCAAATGAGAGGAACGAGGCCCAACTCGAGAATCATGCGTGCCTCGGTGACTTCGTCGGCGTGGAGCGCGGACATCGACAGCATGTCGGTGATGCCCTCGCCGATCTTGGCGCTCGTCGGCATCTTGACGAAGGCGCCGCCGCGAGCCCCGACCTTCGTGTCTATCATCCCGGCGCCTTCGAGCAGGCGCAGGGCGTCTCTCACGGTTACTCTGCTTACCCCGAACTGCTGGCAGAGGTCGCGTTCCGACGGAAGCCGGTCGCCGGGGCGGAGGTGGCCTTCGCGGACCAGGCCGCGAATCTGGTCCGCGATCAACTCCGAAATCCGACCTGACGCGACAGGCGTGAACAAACCGACGCTTGTCGAGAGGCCTTCGGTGGGGCGACCGTCTACGCCACCCGTCATAGTCACGCCTTGTAGCGTAGGCCACGGCGACATCGGGGGCGAATCAAAGCCAGGAATCCGTAGGCGACGTCAGCAGGCGAAACGGCTCCTTCCCAGCCTGCAGACGGCGCTATGGTATGATAATCGGACCAGCGGATGTCAAGCTGGAAACGGACTTGCCCACGTTGGGGGGCGGAGACTTCGAGGACTGGATGGCCCTGAAAGTAGTTGTAGACACCGGCAAATGCCTCGGCTACGCGAACTGCATCGCCGATGCTCCCGAAGTATTCGAGATGCCCGAGGACGAGATGGTCGTGAGGGTGTTGCAGGAAAATCCCGACGAGGCGTTGCGCAGCGCCGTCGAGGCTGCGGCGCTCGACTGTCCGGCGCGCGCGATCAGCATCGTCGGATAGAGCGGCTAAGGAGGACCAGATGCTCACACAGGCAAACAACGAGCTTCTCACCCGGACCGGCCGGGGTACGGCAATGGGCGACCTTTTTCGCCGTTACTGGATCCCGGCCCTGCTCGCTGAGGAACTCCCCGACAACGACTGCCCCCCTGTAAGGGTGAAAATCCTCTCTGAGCGGCTCGTCGCTTTCCGCGACACGCAGGGCCGCTTCGGTCTGATAGACGAGTTCTGCGCGCATCGGGGAGTGTCGCTGTGGTTCGGCCGCAACGAGGAGTCCGGGCTTCGCTGCCCTTACCACGGGTTCAAGTACGACATCACGGGCCAGTGCGTCGAGATTCCCGCCGAGCCTGAAGGGAGCACGTTCTGTGAGCGCGTGAAGTTGACCGCGTACCCGCTCGTCAAAGTGGGGGACATCCTCTGGACCTACATGGGCCCTCCTGAGTTCACCCCCGGCCTTCCGAGCTACGAGTTCGCGACGGTTGCCTCCGAGCAGAGTTTCACCTCCAAGCGCTGGCAGGAGTCCAACTGGCTGCAGGCGCTCGAAGGTGGCATCGACTCGAGTCACGTTTCGTTTCTGCACTCGTCGGGGCTTCGCGACGACCCGCTTTTCAAAGGCTCTGTCGGCAACACCTACAACTTGAACGACCTGAAGCCGCACTTCGAGGTCGTCGACGTCGACGGTGGCCTTCTGATCGGGGCTCGGCGAAATGCAGAGGAAGGAAAATTTTACTGGCGGGTGACACCGTGGATCCTTCCGAGTTTCACGATAGTGCCGCCTCGCGCCGACCATCCTGTGCACGGCCATTTCTGGGTGCCGATCGACGACGAGAACTGCTGGGTGTACACCTTCGACTATCACCCCGTGCGGCCTCTCAGCGACAAAGAGGTTCAGGCGATGCGCGACGGCAAAGGCGTGCACAACGAGTACGTCCCGGGCACGTTCCGTCCCCTCGCGAACAAGGACAACGACTACCTGATCGACCGGGAAGCCCAACGCCGAGGTGACACCTATTCGGGGGTGAAGGGCATAGCCATCCAGGACGGCTCACTGCAGGAGAGCATGGGGCCGATCGTGGACCGTACCAAGGAGCGTCTCGTCGCTACCGACGTCGGCATCGTCAAGGCCCGCCACAAGCTTCGCGCGGCGGCGCTAGCGCTCAAAGAACACGGAGTGACACCTCCCGGAGTGGACCCTGAGCACCAACGGGTCCGATCCTTTGCCTCCGTCGCGTCGAGCGACATACCACTGGAAGAGATAACCCCCGCAGCGACGGCGGTCCGCCCGGGGGTGGCACACGTCTCGGTCTGATCCTGCGCTTGACGGTGGGCTCGTGTCCGAGTCCTCGTTGAGGACGGCCGCTCGCCGGCCGGTACTCGCCAACAGCTGTGCTCGTGCGGCGAGCTCTGCCGAAGCGCGATACCGCATAGCCGCCGAAGTCAGCCTGGATCGATCCTGCCTTCTATTCGCGATCGACGCCCTGAGCGCCGACGTCGTCAGGGACGCGCGTTCCGCCCTGTCGGAGAGAGTGAAGCTGTTCTCCGCCGGTGGTGTCGGGGGAGCACCTGCCGTCGTGTCGGACAGCGAAGGCAACCCCTACGATGCGGCAGAGATCCTCGAAGGAGTCGACATGGTCGTCCTCGTCGCATCTGCGGGCGGCGGCGTTCGCTCAGAAGATCCGCCACGGTCGGTGGCCGTCCTCGGTCGGCTGTGCAAGGCCAGGGGGATCACCGTCGCCGGTGTCCTCGTCGGCGAACAGTCGAACGCTCCCAGCGGGGTGCTGATGGAGCTGCGGCGCTGGTCGCATATGGTGCTCGTATCCTCCGGGGCGGACGATTTGGGCGAGATCCTCGCCGCTCTGCGGGTCTGACGTGACGACGGAGTCGAAGGTGTCGCTCGGAGACTTGAGCGCAGCGAAGCGCAGCGGGCGCAAGCTCGTTGGCGTGGTCGCCTGGGACTATCAGATGGCCCGGATCGCGGACCGGGTGGGCGTCGACATTGTGTCCGTGGGCGACACTGTCGGCACGAACCTTTGGGGCCAAGATAATCCACTCGAAGTGACCCTCGATGAGATGCTCGTCGTTTGCAAGGCGGTTCGCCGCGGGGTGCGGCGGGCGTTGGTCAGCTGCGATTTTCCGTTCGGACCGCTGCAACAGGGCCCTGACGAAGCGGTGCGCGCCGCGTTGCGCCTCGTCAAGGAGGGAGGCGCTGACATGGTCAAGCTCGACGGAGCGGCCGACTACACAGACGGCGTCGAAGCGGTTGTCCGGGCGGGTATCCCGGTATTCGCCCAGTTCGGCGTGACCCCCCAAAGTGCCCTGCGCCACGGCGTCGCCTATGCGAACGCAGCCGGACCCGGCGCCGTAGTGACGGCCGAACTCGCCGACGAAATGCTCCGCCAAGCCTTGGCGTTGCAGGCCGCCGGGGCGGCGATCCTCGACTTCACCAACTCCGGTCCCGTCGTTGGGCCTGCCGTGGTGGCGGGGGTGGACATTCCGGTGGTCGGCGGCTTCGGGGGTGGGCCGTGGCTTGACGGGCGCATCAGGATGGTCCACGCTGCTATCGGTTACGCCGCCGGCGGTTTGGACAGCCCCCCGGACACATACGCGAACGTCGCCCAGATCGCATTCGACGCGCTCGGCGAGTACGCTTGCGATGTTCGCGCCGGACGCCAGATCAAAGGCCAGCCTCGCTGAGACCGCATCCGCGCAGCGCTTTGAGCGGCGTCTCTCGTGGCGTCTAGAGCGTGGGGGGCTGGCGGGACTCGATCTCGTCTATCATCGCCAAACGGTCTGCGTGGCGGCCGCCTTTGAACGGTGTCGTGAGCCATTTGCCGACGACCGCCAACGCTTCGGGGGTATCCATCAACTTCGAGCCGAGAACCAAGACGTTGGCGTCGTTGTGACCGCGGGAAATTTCGGCCGTGAGAAGGTTATGGCAGCCACCGGCCCGGATGCCTCGGATCTTGTTGCAGGCGATGACCTCGCCCTGGCCTGTGCCGCCAACGAAGATCCCGAACCTCGAGCGGCCACTGGTCACTTCCCGGCAAAGCTCGACGCAAAGCGGCGGGTAGTCCACCGTCGCGGCGGGGTCATGCACACCTAGGTCCGTCACAGTGACCCCCGCTGCTGTCAGCCAGTCGACAATTGCGGCTTTGAGTTGGACACCGTTGTGGTCGCCGGCGAGCGTGACGGCATTTGCAGTCTCGCTTCCCTCTGCAGTCTCAAAGGTATTGCTATAGGACATTGCGGTCTACGATAGTAGTGGCGGAAAGGAAATGACATGACCGAGCCGTTGATCCTTCGAACAGTGACACGCACGCAGGGCGCGAACGCAGCGCTCAAGGATGGCTCGGTGACACCCGATGGCATTTCACTCCGCTTCGAAGAGGTCCCCGTAC
>JAJZDJ010000191.1 GCA_021828685.1 Actinomycetes bacterium
CGGCCGATAACACCGGAACCTCAACATCAGTAATTAAAGACAATGGATCTCCTTTCATCCCGGGAAATACTCCTAGATCCCCCGGATCAAGTGGTGGACCCTCTTACACAGACATCCCTACACGCCCGACGAAACGTTCTCGGTGCTGAGCGAACCAGTCGCGCCGCCGGTCGTAGCGAGCCTCGCCGCCCATCCGCTCCCACATCTCGACGAATGCTGGCTCGCCTTGTTCGACCCGGCGCCGAACGAACGCCCCGCCAGCGTCCATCTGTTGCTCAATGACCGCCACCAGATCTTCGCGTCCGGGCGGGAGGCCGTAGCTGTCGGCCACGAGGCGTAGGCGTCGGATCGGGTCCAGTGCGCCCCGCCCCCACACGGCTGCGTCCACGGGGGTGTCGAGGGGAACGCACATTCTCGCCATAGCCCCCAGGTCGAAAAGCGGTCTACCGGGGCCGGCGAAGTCGAAATCCAAGAGGGCGATGGCCATGCCATCCCGAAACACGACGTTCTCCACGCATACGTCGTTGTGACAGATCATCGAGCCGCCCTCCGGATCGGCGAGTTCCTGGTTCCATTTCGCCTGTGCCGGGACCTCGAACCCTCGGGCAGCGGCATGGAACCGAGCGAGCAGCTCAGCGATAGACGCGAGCGCCGTGTCGGTCTGAGACCAGGCGGGGAACGGGGGCCAAGCCGTCTCGCCCGGGATGAACACGAGTCGCTCTCGCCCATCCCGATCGATGCCCACAGGTTCCGGTACGCCGTCAAAGCCGGCGGCACGGACATGGCAGAGGAGCGCGTGAATAAGCTCACTGTGAGGGTTAGACGGACGCAGCACGTAGGCGCCCTCACGGACGACCGCACCGGCGTTTGCGACGCCACCTTGCAGAACCTGTCGCTCGGCCACAACGCTCAATTCTGACAGACAGCACCCCAAGCCTCGACGAGCTGATTGCTCTCGGCATGCTTGACCGGGCCGCGGCGAGGTTTCTGTCTGCTTGTGTCAAGAGCGGCGCGTCGATCCTGATTGCGGGAGCTCCTGGTTCGGGGAAGACGACGATGCTCGGATGCCTGGCGGCCGACATCGATCTGTCGATGCGGGTGGTGGTCGCCGAGGAGGTGTTCGAGACGATCGTGGAGCTACCTAACGTCGCGCACATGCAGACACGGCCCGCCCGTTCCGAAAGGAAAGAAGTCGATCTGCGCCGCCTGGTAGCAGGTTTCCTGCGGATGGCACCTGACGTAGCGATCGTTGGCGAAGTTCGCGACAGAGAGGCGCTGCCGCGTTTACCCTACCGACACTGCTTGCCGCGAATGTCCTGGCCAGCGCGGCTTTTCGAGCGGCGATGCTTGCGTTCTGCTCACGGGCTCTGGCTCGAAGAAAACTGACGCCTCGATGGGCTGAAGTGGTTCTAGGCCTAACCGCCGAACCTATGAGCAACGCGCCACTTCGGCTGCGCTCAGTCGGTGAAGCCGAGTCTCTCGGCGGCCACCTTCCGCTCCCGCGCTGACTCGTTGACGGTCTCAACCGTCTGGAACGGGAGTGCCGCCCCCGGTGGCGCAAGCCGCGTGCCGTCGGCGTCGTACCTGCCATCTCGGATCAGCTCAGGCATGGCCACTGCCTTCCGACGAGAAGAACTCACCAGTGCGTCCGGTCTCTTGGTCCGGCGTGCCTGGCTGCTGGAGGAGTTGGATCACGTTTCCGTCGTCGAGGTGGATGCGCACCGTCAGTGGATCACGGGCGGGAACCTCGACCCGCTGGATCGTTCGGCCGACGACGGCTTCAACCTCGAACCCAAGGTCGGCGGTCCGCAGCGCATCGAGTTGGATCAGCGCATATCGGAGCCGCTTTCGCGCCGTCTCGCTGATTGATGCGATCTTGGCAACGTCGAGACGGTCAATCGTGCACCGATAAGTCAAGTCAACAGCACAGTCGCCGACGAGGTTGTCGGAATGTGCCGGGACGGGCAGATAGCCGATGACCTTGCCCGCAAGTAGGTTCTTGTGCCCTCCACGCAGCTCGCTTGGATCAACGAGAGGGCTGACGACCAAAGTGCGGTCGAGAGACACGTCCGATGCGGCCTCCAGCTCGGCACGCTCACGGGTCATTCCGCCTCGTTTAAGCTCCCGAACCCGCTGGTTCCATTCTTTGTCGAGCTGGCAATCGTGCGTGACGACCATTGCCAGACCGATGCCAGCCGCGACGTCAAGCGAGTGCCCCGCGTCCCACGCATCGTCGATCTCCAAGAAGTGCGCATCGAGCGACTCCCATTGCGGAGGACTGCGACGGTCGTCGGCAATGATCCGCGAGACACCGCAGAGCACGATGTCTCCCTGCCGTGGCTCGTCATGCCATTCGTAGAACTCGTGCGGACTCATCATTGGTAGCCCTTGCGGCTCCTCCGGACCGGCTCGTTGGGCATGAGGCGCTCGGCTCTGGCAAGGTCCTGCTCGTAGTCCGACTCGGGACGGAGGGTAGCCGCTCGTCCGAGAGGACGAAGCGTACCTCGCAGATAGGCGTCGAGCGCGTTTTGATGGAGCGGTAGCTTGGCCGACCTACGGTGCACGGTCGTGACCGAAGGTGCTGCCCCTCGCCGGGCGTGCCAGTCACGTGCATGAGCGAGACGACCACTCGCGATGTGATCGAGAAGGTCCTCTCCTTCAGAGCGACTCAGCAACACCTCGGTGGCACTTCCAGGCTTGGATGCGTCAATGTCTCTGACCACATCCGCGAGCAGTTGCAGTCGTCCCAACTTGTCAGCGTTGGGGGCGGACTCTCCCTTTACCCAGGCGCTCAGTGACCGGCGATCGACACCGAGAGCCCGAGCGATCTGCTCGCGGGTAAGGCGCGTGCGTCGGGCGACCTCGTCGCGGAGTTGTTGTATCTCCTCGCGCACTGGGCGAGGAGTGCTGGCATAGGTGATGCCGGTCTCTGTTGCACTTACGTCAATGCGCCAGAACTGGTCGCTCCAGCTGACAGCTCCAGCGGTCATCCGTTCGGCGCCGAGGAGCAAGTCGTCGAGATCGTGCACGACGAAGGGCATCCCGAGCCTCGTCGTGGTTGAGGACCTCCGCTCAATGAGCGCGTCGGCGATCGGGAGGATCGCCCAAGATCCCTCAACCTCAGGGTCGTCGAGACGGATGGTAGGTCGTGCGTCTATTTGTCGGCTCATTGCTCTGCTGCGAACTCATCGAGGAACGCGTCCGTGACTGCCCACCGGAAAAACGTGTAGATGCGGTCGCAAAAGTCAGCAGCTCTGCCTCCGATCGTGGCGAGGTCGAAGTCCTCTTGCTGCGAGCTGTAGTGGTCGAGATCGAGCACCCAGGACGGTTCCCGCGCAGGCTCGATCCCGGGGTCGTAGGTCGCACCGGCTGGAAGCCTGCCCCATCGTCCGCGTAACTGAGAAGAATCGTCGAGACGAAACAGCGCGTCTGAGAGGGCGTGCACGACCTTCGCACTGCCAAGCGCCGCTTCATCGCCGGCAACGCCGAGTATTTCGGGACGGACGAGCGTGCTGATTCGATCGAGCTGCTCGCCTGTGACTCGGTCTACGTATCGGATGCCGATCCGGTCGCAAACGTTCGGCTGCAGCCAGCCCTCCAGGGCATGGAGTACGACGGTCAGGCGAGCAAGGAGGTCGCTCCGGCGCGTGTACCGCTTCGCCGAGAGCGACACGAAGGTTGGTGCCAGCGTCACCTGCCAGGCATCCGGGTCCTTCGTCTCGAAGCGCCACACGGTTCCAGCGTCGTGTGGCTGGACCCCTCCCGGCCCGATAAGTACCCCGAGCTGCCGCTCCGGTCGGAGTATCGGGTAGTCCTTCCGGATCGTCTCCTGGAAGTTCGCCACAAAGGCGCTGTCCTCGATCTTCATCACGGCCGGGAAGCGCACCTGAGCGATTACGTTCACCAGGGGAGCCCTTATCAGCGGCATTTCCTGCGCCGGCGGTCCGAACGGTGTCGTCGTCATCACCTTCCCAGTATACTTCCCATGACATCTACTGGGAAGCCACAGAGGTGCAAGGATCATGGCCGAGACGGGGAAGGGCAAGAAGGTCGTCTACCCGTACTCGTACAAGCGGGCAGACGGGACGCGGTGCCTGCGCACGAGCGCTCCACCCCACACGTCGGAGGGGCAGCGTCTCGCCCGACGACGACCCAGGCTCGAGCCGAGGTCGAGATTGCTAGAGCACAGGCTCACGCTGATAGCGCCCGGGAGATAGCTGAAACCGAGCAGCCGAGGTCGAACGGTTGGTCGCCCAAGTCGAGGGCCTTACGGGCTGACCTCCGAAGGTCTCGACTGGAGCCGTAGGGTAGTCGTGGAGGGTTGGAGCTTGGCGATAGTACTGTTGGGGGGCTCTGAGTATTCCGGGCGCAGCTGACGAATGGGATTTCACCGTGCCTGGCGATGACGGCGAGTTGCTGGCTGAGCTGCGCCGTCACGGCGTGGCGCCGGGCCGACGAGTTCATGTGGTGCTGGTGGCAGACACGCCTAAGCGTCGTAACGCTCGGGGCCTTCTAGTCGCCGAGGTGGCCCCCGACGAGGTGTTGACCGAAGACGACTTCGACGCGGTCCACCGGGCCAATATCGAGATGGCGGCGGCCAAGTACGGCTCCTTCGAGGTGTGAGGGTCCTAGCCGACTCGCACTCGATCTACTGGTAGCTGACAAGTCCCGGCCAGCCCTCGGCCCGGGCCTTGGCCGCATTGGTCGACCCCGCCGTCGCGGTCGACGTGGAGCCGTTCGGTCCAGCGATGTGGCCACATTTCGAGACGGTCTCGACGGTGCTGGCTGACCCTTTCGACAGTGCCATCGTGGCCACTGCCCTCGCTCTTGGCGTCGAAGTCGTGACCTGCGATCGGGCGATCACCGACTCGGGTACCGTCGGCGTCATCTGGTAGCTGCGACCAGTTAGCAACCTTTGCGGCTGCGGTTTCGACGAGGGGTGACCGTCAGGCTGCGGGGCTGTTTGCCTGGCCGGGCTGCGACCGCTCTCGCCGTGGGAGCACGCGAGGCGCCGCCTGCCGCGCCGGGGCACAGAAGAGGAACGTATCCGCCCGAGGCGCTGTATATGTTGACCGCCCTCGACGCAGACCGGCTTCCCCCGACTTTTTGGATGGCTAGCGCTAGCTCTGTGGCGAGTGGAGCTCTGCCCTTTTTCTGTCGTAATCCCTTTCGGACACGCGTGTAGTTTGCGTATGTTTCGTGTGTGGTCACCGTTGGGGCTCCCGTAGGAAGAAAGGGGTGGGTGTCACCGCTGCGCCAGATCGAGTTGGCCGCCCAGGAGCGTGCCAAGGAGGCCGATCTGGATATGGGCGAGCCGGGGGCGACGGATGTTCTTCGCCGCCTGCTTGGCGAAGAGGTTGCTGAGTGGCGCAGCCAGTATCGGGCTGGCCGGCAGTCTCTCGATATTGTCGACCCGGATGGGGCGGTGGAGCGGGCGCTTCGCAACCTTGTCGGCTACGGGCCTTTAGAGGCGCTTCTTTCAGATCCCGACGTGTGGGAGATCATGATTAACGGCCCGTCGTCGATTTTCGTCAAACGCCGGAGCGCGTCGGGGGGTTTTCACGACGAGGTGTTCCACGATGATGAGCACGTCACGCGGGTGATCACCAAGATCTTGGAGGATTCGAGCGCCTCGCACCGCAAACTGGATCCGGCGGAAGGTCTTCAGGACGCGCAACTCGACGACGGGGCAAGGATGCACATCGTCCACGCGGACGTTGGGCGGGATGGCCATATGCTGGTCAATATCCGAAAATTTTCGGGGGTGCTGCGCCGAAGCCTCGACGAGCTGATCGCTCTCGGCATGCTTGACCGGGCGGCGGCGAGGTTTCTGTCTGCTTGTGTCAAGAGCGGCGCGTCGATCCTGATTGCGGGAGCTCCTGGTTCGGGGAAGACGACGATGCTCGGATGCCTGGCGGCCGACATCGATCCGTCGATGCGTGTGGTGGTCGCCGAGGAGGTGTTCGAGACGATCGTTGAGCTACCTAACGTCGCGCACATGCAGACACGGCCCGCCCGTTCCGACAGGAAAGAAGTCGATCTGCGCCGCCTGGTAGCAGGTTTCCTGCGGATGGCACCTG
>JAJZDJ010000192.1 GCA_021828685.1 Actinomycetes bacterium
AGTCGGGTCGCTCGATCGTGTGGGTGCCGGGGCAGCTTCGTCTCGTGATGGCCGTGATGCGTCACCTGCCGCGGGTGGTCTGGCGTAAGGTGCCGAGCTAGCGGCTAGCGGCTAGCGTAAGGCGCGCGCTTGCGCGCGGCGGCTACAGCTTGCGAAGGGCCGCGAGCGCCTGGTCGGCGTGGGTGTTCATGTTGAACTCCGAGGCGATCACAGCCCGGACGACGCCGGTCCGGTCGACGACGAAAGTGGAGCGCTTGTTGGGGAGGAAGCCGACGCTTCTTTTTACCCCGAAAGCGTCCGCCACTTTGCGGTCGGCATCGGAGAGGAGGGGAAAACCAAGCGAATGGGTCGTGTCGAAGCGCTTCTGCTTGTCGACGGGATCCGCGGATATCCCGACACACGAGGCACCGGCAGCGGCGAACTCGGCGCTCAGGTCCCGGAAGTGGCAGCTCTCCTTCGTGCATCCGGGGGTCAGCGCCGCCGGGTAGAAGTAGACGACCACCGGCCCGGACGCGAGGAGGTCATCCAAGCGGACGGTGGAGCCGTCTTGGTCTGGAAGCTCGAAGCTTGGAGCCCTGTCTCCGACGTTCATGGTGTGTACCTCCACTTGAAAGAAGATCCGGTCATCTCGGTGTGTCGATCATCCGCTGCATGAGAGCTACGTCGAGCCACCTGGCGAACTTGCGTCCCACCTCGCGCTCGACGCCGACAAGCTCGAACCCGCAGGAGCGGTGCAGGCCTATAGACGTCTCGTTGCTTCCGACGATCCTGGCCATGACAGCGTGAAACCCGTGGAGGCCTGCAAGGCGGATCAGCTCCTCCAGCAGGCCCCGGCCGATCCCCCGTCCCTGATGCTCCTCGTCTACGTAGATGGAGTTCTCGACGGTGGTGCGGTAGGCGGGACGGCTGCGATACGGGGTGAGAGAGCCGAAGCCGGCGACGCTGCCGGCGTCCACGGCCACGATGGCGGGGTGCGCGCCGCTGTGCTCGTCGATCCAGACCTGCTGATCCTCGAGGCTTCTGGGCACGAGGTCGAAGGTGGATATGGAGCCGACGACCTCGCGGTTGTAGATCCCACGGATAGCCTCCGCGTCGTCCATTACGGCAAGGCGGTACTCGATCGGCACGACCGAAGCGTATCGCCTTGCGGCTCGGCTACGATGGGGGGTCTGCTCGGTACCGGAGCTGTCGTGGCTCATCCGGCTATCGTCCCGCAGAGTTGAACGCCCCCTTAGCTCAGTCGGCAGAGCACAGCCATGGTAAGGCTGGTGTCGTCGGTTCGATTCCGACAGGGGGCTCGGCGGCGTAGCTCAGCCTGGTCAGAGCACTCGGCTCATAATCGAGTTGTCGTCGGTTCAAGTCCGACCGCCGCTACAACAAGCTTCGAAGCAGAGGAGAATCCACAGATGGCCAAGAACGAGAAAAGGGTGAAGGTCACTCTCGCATGCGACGTATGCAAGCGGCGTAACTACATCACCATGAAGAACAAGCAGAATGACCGTGAGCGCATCGAGATGCAGAAGTACTGCAAATGGGAGCGTCAGCACACCCTGCACAAGGAAACGCGCTGAAGAACTCCGAGATGCAGGCGCTCGTCGTGGCTGCCCGCCAAGGCGACGCCGGCGCCCTCGACAAGCTCGTGCGCGCTACCTACGGCAGCACCTACACGCTCGCGTTCCGCCTGACCGGTAACGAGGAGGACGCCTGCGACGTCGTGCAGGACGTGTACATCCGGGCGTGGCGAGGATTGAGGCGTTTTCGCGGGGACGCTCAGTTCACGACGTGGTTGTACCGGATCACGGCTAACTGCTCGGCGAACCAGTTGGCGCGCCGGGGGCGCCATCGAAGCGAACCTATCGGAGACGACCTTCAACCCGTCGAGCTGCGACCCGACGGCGACCCCGAGACGCAACTCGCTCGGAGCGGCGAGCGCGCCGAGGTGGCCGCCGCGCTCGCGAAGCTTCCCCCGAAACTGCGCCAGGTGATAGTGCTGCGCGACATATACGACCTGGCGCACTCGGTGATAGCCAAGGAGCTGGGCATCTCCGAGGCCGCCGCGAAAGTTCGTGTGCACCGCGCGAGGCGCCAACTGCGCGACATCCTGGCGAATCGCGACATCCTGGCGAATCGCGACATCCTGGCGGTTGACCTTGAAGACGCACGACCGGTGCGCGTCGAAGCTTCGCCAGAACCCGAATCCGCCGGCCAGGTCCGGCTGGCGGGCTGAGCCGTGCGGTCACTCGCCGAGTTAGCCCGGCTGCGTTCTGGGGAGTGCCTCGCCGCCGCCGACGTGATACCCCAGGTGGCGGCCGGCGAGCGCTCGTACTGCCCTGAACTCGAACGTCACATAGCCAGCTGCCTGCGCTGCCAGGCGGAGGTGGCGGCCTTCGAGGCTATCCTTCGGGCCCTACGTGCGATGCGCCTGCAGAACCTCGATGCGCCCGCCGGCTCTGTCGAGGCGGCCCTGGAAGCGGTCGACGCCGGATACCGCCATGGAGGGGTTCCCGCGTGGGCGTCGCGCCTGGCGTACGGTTGCGGGGTGACTGCCGCAGCCGCCGCGGGCGTGCTGGTCTGGGCCAACCGGCGCCATCCCGATCTCGCTAACGTAGGCTGACTAGCAGCGAACGCGCCTGCGGGTGCTATCCTTGGGGCGAACCCAACCGCAGCAGCCGTGCAGAGGGCAGTAGCTCAATTGGTAGAGCACCGGTCTCCAAAACCGGCGGTTGGGGGTTCGAGTCCCTCCTGCCCTGCTCCCCGAAAACCCTACTTCTTCTCGAAGACCCCAGTTCTCCCTGAAACCTCCACCTAAAGACCAAGAAGACCCATCGTGAGCATGAACCGACAACAGAGGCGGCTGATGCAGCGCCAAGGCCAGATGGCCGAGGACGGCACACCGGCCGGGCGGCGCCCTGAGCCTGCCGAGACCCGCCGTGCCCGACCGGCGCCTGGGTCCCCTGGGAGGCGGACATCGCCGAGGCAGTTCCTCCACGAGGTCAACGTCGAGCTGCGTAAGGTAGCATGGCCCAGCCGAGCCGACACAGCGAACTACTCGATCGTGGTGTTCGTTGCTCTGGCTGTTCTCATGGCGCTGATCTTCTCCCTGGATCTCGCTTTCTCCCACCTGGCCAACTTCCTATTCAAGTAAACGGGCATGCCTGAAGACGATTTCGACGAACCCATCCAACAAGACGCGCATCGCGCCGCTAACGACGGCGAACACGTAGGCGAGCTCGCCGACGACGAGGCGGAGGCACCCCAGAGCCCCTACGATCGCCCGGGCCGCTGGTACGTCATCCACAGCTACGCCGGCTACGAGAACAAGGTGAAGTCGAACCTCGAGAGCCGCATCGCTTCCATGAACATGGAGGAGCGCATCTATGAGGTCGTCATCCCGATGGAGGACGTCGTCGAGTTCAAGAACGGCCGCAAGCAGGTGGTTTCGAAGAAGGTCTTCCCCGGCTACCTCATGGTCCGTGTCGACTTAGACGACGACTCGTGGTACGTGGTGCGCAACACCCCTGGAGTCACCGGCTTCGTCGGTCTCGGGGCTCGCCCGACCGCTCTCACGCGCAAGGAGGTCGAGTCCGTCCTTGCGGTCAAGCTGGACGACGTCGACTCCGCCGGCGGTGCCCGTAAGAGCAGGCCGCGAGGAATGCAGTTCGAGATAGGCGAATCGGTCCGCGTCAAGGAAGGGCCGTTCGCGGACTTCACCGGCACCATTTCGGAGATCAACGAGGACCAGCTCAAGCTCAAGGTGCTCGTCAACATTTTCGGGCGCGAGACGCCCGTCGAGTTGGACTTCGCCCAGGTGGCGAAGCTTTAAAGGAGCGTCAATGGCCAAGCGCCGAGTATCAGCCATCGTCAGGATCCAGCTTCCCGCTGGGAAGGCGACCCCGGCACCGCCTGTCGGGACCGCCCTCGGACCTCACGGTGTGTCCACGATGGAGTTCGTCAAGCAGTACAACGCTGCGACCGAGGACAAGGCCGGTCAGGTGATACCGGTCGAGATAACTATTTTCGACGACCGGTCTTTCAGTTTCGTACTGAAGACCCCACCGACCCCGTTCCTCATCCGCCAGGCCGCAGGTTTGGAAAAAGGTGCCAAGGCGACCGGCAAGGAGACCGCAGGCACCATCACCGACTCTCAGCTGGAGGACATCGCCCGCCTCAAGATGCCAGACCTGAACGCCAACGACATCGAAGCGGCGAAAGCCCAGGTCGCCGGCACCGCAAGGTCGATGGGCGTCAAGGTCGGCTAGCCTCACCGCACGCAACATCAAGGCCAGGGAACACCTCAACCGGCCGCTCACAACCACCCATACGAGGGAGACGAAATGTCGAGTAAGGGAAAAAAATACACTGACGCGCTGAAGCGCTTCGACCGCAGCCGGCCCTACAGTCCCGGCGAGGCGCTGGACTTGGTGAAAGGTCTGGCGTCGGCGAAGTTCGACGAAACCGTCGAGATGTCGGTACGCCTGGGCGTCGACCCGCGCAAAGCGGACCAGGTCGTACGCGGCACGGTCTCGCTGCCTTCAGGCACCGGTAAGGACGTGCGTGTCGCAGTGTTCGCCGCCGGTCCCGCCGCGGAAGAAGCGCGCGCTGCTGGAGCGGACGTCGTCGGCTCCGATGACCTGATCGCCAGAGTCGACGGCGGTTTCATGGACTTCGACGTCGCGATAGCAACGCCAGATCTCATGGGCCAGGTCGGCAAGCTCGGACGCAAGCTCGGCCCCCGGGGCCTGATGCCGAACCCGAAGACCGGCACGGTAACCACGGAGGTCGGCAAGGCGGTCACGGACTTCAAGGGCGGCCGCGTCGAGTACCGGGCCGACACCCGCTCGCGCGGCGTCGTGCAGGTCCCGATCGGCAAGGTGAGCTTCGAGCCGGTTGCTCTGCTGCGCAACTTCCGAGCGGTCATCGAGGAGATGAACCGGGTGAAGCCTGCGGCTGCCAAGGGTAAGTACATCAAGTCCGTGGCTGTCAGTTCCACCATGGGACCTGGCGTCGACGTGGACGTGGCAGCCCTGCGGATAACCGACGAGGATCTAGTCGGCGCCTGAGGGCCGTGGACGGGCCCCGAGGCCCGGAGCCGTCGCTACCAGCCTTAGGATTGCAGCGATGGCCAAACCCGACTGGATGCCCCAGCGGCTCTACCAGTGGGTCAAGCCGCGCTCGCTTCTCCTGCATTTGGCCTATGCGATATGCAGCGCTGGTTGCCTCATAGCAATGTGGTGGCAGATCCAGCGGGCGGCGGACGGTAACACTCTCAGCTACCTCTACTCGGTGGAATGGCCAACTTTCGTCGTCGTCGGGGGTATCGGGTGGTGGCAACTGTTCCACGACACGCCTGAGATGATCTCGGAGCGGCGCGCTTTTCATCGAAAGATGCGCGCGGCGAGCGCCGAAGTGGTCGCCCGGACGCTTCCCCGCTCGGCAACAGCTCTGACCGTCGAATCGAGGGACATTCCCGGCAACCGTCTCGGTGCCGGGACCGCTCCCGGTCGCGCTCTCGGCGACGGCTCGTCCGCCTCTAGCGTTCACGGTCCGCTCGCTGATGTCGCCTATCCGGGCGGCGCTGCGATAGAGGCGAGCCACACCGTCGCTGACACAGCGACGATCCTCGACGTCGAGGAGGGCGACGGCGACGAGATGACCGAGTACAACCGGTACCTGGCGCTCTTGGCGGTCAAAGGTAAAGCCAAGACCTGGCGCAACCCGCACGGGACTTGAATCAGAGAGGAACTTCTGGTGGGAAAATTCAGATTCTCCGACCCGCTGTGGCGTTACCGCGTCATGGCTTGGGTCGTTGGCACGATGCTGATATTCGTGTTCGTCGGGCTGATCCCGGCGATCAACTCCATGGACGCCGTGCTCGGGCCGATCCATGGCGTGCTCTACATCGTCTACCTGGCGACCGTCGTCAACATGTTGATCGTCTACCGCCTCAACGTCTGGTATTTCATCGGCATGGTAACAGCAGGCTGGTGCCCGTTCGTA
>JAJZDJ010000015.1 GCA_021828685.1 Actinomycetes bacterium
AGTGTCACACGGGTGCGGTAGCTTCGAACATCCGTTCGTAGGGGGTTGATGCCGTGTTGACCGAGAACCAGCTGTCGCTGCTCCCGGAGCTTCCTGAGTTGGCGACCGTCGCCTGCGGCCCAGGAACAGAGGTAGGCGAAGTCTTCACCCGCCAGTGGACCGTCGAGATGATTCTGGACCTCGTCGGCTATCAGGTCGAGGCCGACTTGGCGTCGCTCGTGATTCTTGAGCCGGCGTGCGGAACCGGCGCTTTTCTTCTTCCGATCGTCGACCGCCTTCTTGCCTCCGCACGACGCCGCGGGCGAGCCGTGGTGGAGTTGGCAGGGGCCGTGCGGGCATTCGAGATTTCTGGCCCCAATGCGGAACTGGCCCGCAAGGCGGTCGCTGCCCGCTTGGCGCAAGGGGGTGCGCTCGACGAAGTGGCCCGAGGCCTGGCGGCGGCCTGGATAGTGACCGGCGACTTCCTGCTGGCGGACGTGGAGCCGGCGTCCGCCGACCTGGTGGTCGGGAACCCGCCGTACGTGCGGTTGGAGGGGGTTCCCACCTCGCTGATGGACGCTTACCGGCGGGCGTGTCCGACGATGCGGGGTCGCAGCGACCTGTACGTCGGGTTTATCGAACGAGGCTTAGGGACGCTCCGCCCCGGCGGACGCCTCGGCTTGATCTGCGCTGACCGGTGGATGCACAACCAGTACGGTGCCGGCCTGCGGCGGCTGGTGTCCCAGTCCTTCGCCATGGAGACAGTCGTGTCGATGCACGATGTCGATGCCTTCGAGGATGCGGTGTCGGCCTACCCGGCGGTGGTGGTGATCCGCAACGGCGAGCAGGGTCAAGCTGCGGTGGTCGACACGGCCGCTCGGTTCTCGGCTGAGGACGCCCATCGCGTGGTCGGCTGGGTTAACAAGGGTCACTCCGGGCGGACTCGAAGTGAGTCCTTCGAGGCATCCCGACTCGGCGGGTGGTTCGACGGGAATCGGCTCTGGCCTACAGGCAGCCCAGGGCAACTGGCCCTGCTAGCCGAGATTGAATCCCGCTGGCCGACGCTGGAGGACCCGGCGACCGGCACCCGGGTCGGTATAGGTGTGGCAACCGGCTGCGACGACGTGTTCATCACCACCGACGCCGGCCTAGTCGAGGCCGACCGGCTGCTGCCGCTCCGGCGTGCAGGCGACATCGCCTCTGGGCAGCTTGGCTGGTCGGGCGCCTATCTGGTCAACCCCTGGGACGAGCGAGGCCTGGTCCGCTTGGCTAACTGGCCAAAGCTTGCCGACTACCTGCAGGCCAACGAAGTTCGTCTGCGAGCTCGCCACGTCGGTACCCACCGGCCAGCGCAGTGGTACCGGACCATCGACCGGATCGATCCGACCCTGGTCGGTCGTCGCCGCTTGCTGCTCCCGGACATGAAAGCGTCTGCCCACCCAGTTCTTGACGACGGGCCCCATTACCCTCACCATAACCTCTACCACGTGACGTCACAGCGGTGGGACCTCGAAGTGCTGGGCGGCCTGCTCCTCTCGGACGTGGCCAACCTGTTTGTCGGCGCCTACTGCGTCAAGATGCGCGGCGGCTGCTATCGGTTCCAGGCCCAGTATTTGCGTACCATCCGGGTCCCTCCGCCCGAAGCGATCGACCGGCGGACGACGATCGAACTGGCTCGGGCGTTCGCCGTTCGCGACGCAGAGCGGGCGACGGCGGCCGCGGCCGCAGCCTACGGGATTGACCGTGACCGTCTGGCGTAGCCGACTAAGTCGAGTTGCCGGTCCAGTCGATGTCGGGGTTTGTAGCCATGAACTGCAAGCAGCGGCCATGGATCGAGGCAGCAAAACCTTGAAAGGACAGGGTTGGTGACGGTGACTGCACTACGCCAGTAGTGCGGTCAGCCAAGAGCACGCAGGCCGAATCGAGAAGGCGCTCACGGACCATCCGGTCGAAGAAGATGGCATAGCGGTTGGCGTATGACGCCCCGCCGAACACCGGGTCTGGTTCCCAAACCGGCCGGCGCCCATGGACCGGCGTGTTGAACGCCGGGTTGTCCTCCAGCAGCATGAAGTAGCCCAACCACGGGCGCAGCGGGGTGTCGATGATCCCTCGCTCGACCGCCGTCCACACGTCGAGCGACTGGCCGAGGGCCTCGTCGGTGCGGTTGTTGAAGTTCTGGCCAGGACTGTCGCCGGCCATGGACTTCAGCTCGATGATGCCCACCACGCGGTTGGCGACCATGACTACCACGTCCCAGCTCTTGTCACGCCGGAAGTAGCCGGCTATCGGGCGCTTCCTCACGTCGATGAGGCCTGGCGGGATGCCGGCGTCGATGAACACGCGGATCAGTAGGGCCTGCAGTTCGTCGAGGTGACGACCACCGGTTACCTCCGCTCGCGTCCCGGTGTTTAGCACTCCCAGCGCCCGAGACCGCTCCGCCTGGCCATGGCGAGCCGACCAGTAAGCGCCGACCGCCTCGGCCACGAGCGGTTCGTACACCGGTAGTTCGCTGGCCATCGCTCCCATCCACAGGTTGTTCCGGCCGTCAGTCTGATACGCCTGTCCTGGCGGATGCAACACGAACCGCGTAGTGGGAACGGTTGGCGTGGACAGAGGCGGTTGGCCCTCCGGAGGTTCCGAGGAGCGCCGATTTTCTTCGTTCCCCGCCGGTGAAACGGGACCGGTGCGGGCTCGTCGTACTCGATGCGCCACTCCCCGATACCGGTCCGCATGCGGATTGGTAGCCGGACGCTGCTGAGCGTTCGTTGACACGCTGGCGTGGCATCGACAGTTGGGGAATGGCGTTGCAGGTGGTGGTAAGTCGGTACAAGTCGAGTGTCAAGTCGTAGCGGGTCGGAGGAACTCTGGATGTCGCCCGCCAGCGTTGAAGGACCACCTCCCTGGAGGCGGCGAGTAATAGATCTGACTGAGGCGGATTGGTCCCGCTGTCTGGATCTGGTCGAGGGCTACGCCGATCTGCGACCCGACCTCATGGACGCGTCGATCATCGCAGTAGCCGAGCGACTCGGGGTCGGCACCGTCGCCACGCTCAACCATCGAGACTTCGCCATAGTCCGTCCACGCCATCTCGATGCGCCCGAGCTGCTCCCCTGAATCGGCGCCGTCTCGCCCGCCCCTCTGCCGGCTAGGGCCCCACCCATAGCGTGGACCGCCCAACGGTGACCATACAGAGGTTGCAGGTTGCGACTGGTCCGGGATGACTGGCTGTGGACGTCAGGGGGACGCTGGGGACGCCCAGTGACTTCGCTTGGGGCCCGTCAGTTGGTGAGCGTCGGGGGGACGTCCTTGAGCAATAGGACCAAGTGCAAAGGGTCGGTGGGGGATGGCTCAAAGCCGTAGCGAAGGTAGAACCTCTTGGCGTCCTCGTCCTTGGCGTGGACGAGGACGCACGCGACCCCGACCGCATCTGCGGCTCGCTTCACCTGTTCGAGCGCGGAGCGGAGCATGGCCTTGCCGAGGCCCTTCCCTTGGTAACCGATGTCGGTGGCGAAGCGCGTGAGGAGCACCGCTGGTACCGGATTCGGCATGTTTCGCTTCGCTCGTCCCGCCAGGTCGGCGTGAGCGACAGATGCAGTCGCCAAGGAGAAGTAGCCGACGACACGGTTGTCCGCCTCGACGACGTAGGTCCGGGCTGCGCCGGAGACCTGGCTGGCCGCGGCCCGCCTCACGAGCCACTCGTCGAGAGCTTCCTCGCCGCAGGTGAACCCGGCCAGCACGTGGCCGTCGCCGAGCGGGACCGGCCGCTTCCAGTCCGCCAACGAGGTCAGTCAGCCCAAGGCTCAGGCCGGGCGAACAGCTCGTCGAGCGCAGGCCTGTGAACAGCCGGCCGATCCAACAGCGCCTGGAACTCGGTCCAGGCGGCCTCGTCCAGCTCGAAGTATCGCCGATCCGCCAGATCGTTCCTGGCCGCAGAGACCGCATGACGCACGACGTAGTCGGTGACCGTCTCGTGCGACGCTTCGGCCGCACGCTGGATGACCATGCGCTGGTGAGGAGAGACCCTCAGCTGGAGACGATCACTCCGCGGCTCGGCCATGAGAGCAGTGTACTCCCATTGGCAGTACGGTCGCGCAGGGCTATCAGACGTCGAAGACCCGCGGGAATTGCCCCCACTTTCCGCGAGCGCAGCCCTCGGTGTGTCGTCATCCGAGGTCCGAGTCCGGCCGCGGGTGAGGTGCTATCTCGGTCTTGAATCAGGACTGCCTCGACACCGCAGCTACCACCGCCCACCGTCACGGGACTCCTGTGCTCTGGGGACTCATCCGCGCACCTTGCCGAGTGCTCGACAACAGTTCCCCTGCGTCGGGCTCTGATCGCCAACCATCTGGCGCATGGAAACCCCTCATGGAGATCGGTTGGCACCTTCAGGGCCGTCGAGTTCCGCAGCTACCACCGACATGCCCGGCTGTCAACGTAGAAACTCTCGAATCACATCTTTGTATGGACGGGCAGCATCGTGGGGACTGCTCGCCCAGTTAATTTGGTTCCAGACAAATACTAGGCACGGGAGCCCGGTAAGGGGTTTTTCCTAGAGCCCGAGAGGAGAATCGAACTCTTGACCTACGCATTACGAGTGGGCGACGGGGCGGCCCTGCCCGTCTCTTCGCGTCCTTTTTCATCGCGTTATGGCTGTTCAGGGGCGGTGGCGGCGCAGTCGTTGAGAAGGATCGGTTCGAGCCGGGACGCGTCGAGATCAGTTTGTTGGGACAGATGTTGGGACGCCGCAGCCCTCCGCCCGCTCGGGAGTCGGATAGTGGCATCATGAACTATGCCCAACGATCCGGCCGACATGGTGACGATCGACCCTGCGGTCTGTCACGGCAAGCCGTGCGTCAGGGGCACCCGGATCCTGGTGACCACCGTCCTCGACTCCCTGGCATCAGGAGATACGGAGGCCGAGATCATGGCTGAATATCCTTCGCTGACCACCGAAGGGATCCGGGGAGCACTCGCCTACGGGTCGTGGCTGGTGAAGCAGCCGAGATGGCTGGCGTTGAAATCGACCCGGAGATCGAGGAACTGGTCCGAAAGATCGAAGGCATGGACGACACGCTCAAGATCCAGGGGAAGGTGGTCGGCGAGCTGACCAACAGACGGTCGCTCATCGACGATTCCGGTGAGGCAGCTGATGCCATGACTCGAGCCCAGCAGTCGCTGGCGGCCGTCGCCGTGTATGCAGATGAGTACATTCAGCACCGCGTTTCCCGGCACGCTCCTCGCGCCGGCGACCGACCTCCCACTCACCGGATCAGCCGACGCGGCAAGCATCGCGTCCAGGTGTGCCTCGGTCACCTCCGAGCCGGCCGCCACACCGTCTCCGCCGTCCAAGTTGGCCAATCCGGCACCGAGAAACACTCCCGGCGGCGTCCCCGAAGTGGCGTAATAGCGGGCCAGACCGTTGGAGGTCGACGGGGCTGGACGGCCCGCCATGGCTCGATCCCTCCCCCGGGCTGACGGTGGGCGGGCTACTCGAAACTTGCGTGGCACCGGCTCAACTGGGCCCGGGTGACCCGGGCGTCGTGCCCCAAGTGCCGACTGCGTAAGGCCAGAAATCCTGGTTTGGAAGGTAGCAGGCAGGGAGGGAGGGGGGTCGGGGGAACAGCAGGAGGCAAACGAGCTTGGTGATTCTCGGGTAAGGGAGCGTGGCATCGGCAGCTGGGAACGGCGGCGATGGTGGTGGTAGTCGGTGCAGGCCAAGTGTCGGTCGTCGCGGGTCGGACGAGGTGCTGGAAGCGGCGCAGGGCACAAGCCGTCTTCGCCTGCCAGCGTCGCGTCGAAAGCACCACGCGAGGACCGGTCGAGGCGCCGGCCGCGGGCTCGCCAGAGGGACGGCTGAGCCCAGCGCCGGGCTCTACGCTGGTGGCGATGTCGACGATCGTGCATCTGAGCGAAGACCTCGCCGGCCGCTTGGCAGCGGAGGCGGCCCGGCGGGGCGTGAGCGTCGACGAGCTGACCGCCGAGCTGCTCGCCGCGGGACTGCCCGCCGGCGGGGAGGTCGACCCCCTGGAGGCGTTCATCGGCTCGGGGGATTCCGGAGACCCCTCCTGGGCCGGGCGTGACACCCGCAAGCTGCGCGCCGAGGCCGCGGCCCGGCGAGCCGCCGGCTAGCTGCTCGAAGAGTGCTGCTGGTCGACACAAACGTCTGGCTTGCTGCGGCCGACCGACGCTCCGACCGTCACAGCGACTGCGCCCAGGTGGTGCGCGCCCATCGCGGTGAGCTGGCCTCAACGGTCCCAGTGATCGCCGAGAGCTCCTGGCTGATCCTCGACCGCCTCGGCGCCGACGCCCAAGCCGCCTTCCTACGAATGGTCACCGTTAGCCTTCTCCGAGTGGTGGATCTGACCGGGGCGGATTGGTCCCGCTGTCTGGAGCTGGTCGAGGTCTACGCCGATCTGCGACCCGACCTCATGGACTCGTCGATCGTCGCGGTGGCCGAACGGCTCGGGGTCGGCACCGTCGCCACGCTCAACCATCGAGACTTCACCGTCGTCCGCCCACGCCATCTCGGTGCGCTCGAGCTGCTCCCCTGAAACGGCGCCGTCTCGCCCGCCCCTCTGCCGGCGAGGGCCCCACCCATAGCGTCGACCGCCCAGCGGTGAACATACAGAGGCTGCAGGTTGCGACCTCGCAGAGGAAACCACCATGGTTGACCAGACCGAGACAGACGCTTCCCGGGCCACCCCCGATTCGAGCCGGCCGGCGGAGATGACGGCTGAACTGACATCTCCGGCGGCGACCAGGGGGGTAGGCGACGATGGGATCGCGTGACCGGGGGGCCGAAGTACCAAGCCGCTCCTCAGCGTCGAGGACGCCGTCGCGCTCCTGGGCCAAAGCCGGTCGTCGATCTACCGGGCCATCGACCGGTGCGACCTGCCGCTGCCGGTATTCACGATCAACGGGCGCTTGCGGATCCCTCGCCGGGCCGTCGAGCGGCTCCTCGACGGAGACGTCGGCCCCTACGCCAGAGCGCCGAGAGCCTCACTGCCCGCAAGCGCGCAGCAGGTGGCGCCGGGGTGACCGCCGGGCCTGCGCAGCGTGGCGCCACCCCGGTCCACGGTCCCGTTGCAGGCGCCCGCGTGTCAGCCGAGGAGGGAGCCCATGTGCTCCGCGGCTCGCCGGTCCTCGGCCGACACCGCACCGGTGTAATGGCGGGCCATGTGCACCGTCGACCAGCCCAGGCGTGCCTGCTTCTGAGACTCGCTGATCACCCGGTCCAGCTCGGTCGACTGGAAGTGTCGGAGCGAGTGGAGGTGGAAGTCGGGGGCAACGCCCGCCCGGTCCCGCAGGGCCGAGAAGGCGTGGCTGAGGGTGTCGGGATAAGGAGGGACCTGGCCGCCGGGCTCGTAGGAGAACACGAACGATCCACCCCCCACCTCCACTCCCGACGCGACGGCCAACTCGAGCTGGTAGTCACGAAGGCGACGGAGCTGGTCGATGGTGGGCCCGTCCACGGCGATCCCGCGAACACTGGCCCGGGTCTTGGGTCCACGGACCGTCACGCCGCCGGTGTAGGTCACCAGAGCCTCGTCGATCCGGATGGCCGAGCCCTCCCAGTCGACGTCATCCCAGCGCAGCGCGCACGCCTCCCCGCGTCGCATGCCGGTGGCGGCCACCAGCCGCACGAACGCCGGCACCCTCGGGTCACGGTCGTCACCCGCTGCGGCAAGGAGGAGGCGGACCTCATCCGCGCTCGGCGAGCGCACGGCTGGCCCCTTCTCGGCCAGGGACCACTCGGGCAGCTCGGTGTCGGTGATCGGGTTCGGGAGCGTGTTGTCGCTCCACTTGCGGGCCAGCCGGCAGGCCCGATGCAGCACGGCCCGGACGTAGCGGACCGACGCCTGGGACAGCCCCGCCGTCTTCAGCTCCCGGAAATAGCGCTCCACCTCATAGGGGCCGAGGCCGGCGATCCGGCGCCGGCCGATCGAGTCACGGACGTTGACCCTCCACACGCCCTCGTAGCGCCGTGCCGTGCTCGGCGAGAGGTCGTCCCAGCCGTTGGCCTGCCAGGCCTCGATGGCGTCGTTGACGGTCGTGGCCGGACCCCACTCCCGAGCGGCGTCGTCGGGGACCCTGTTGTCAGGAACGACGGCCGGGGCACGGTCCTGCTCGGCCACCAGCCGGGCCAGCTCTTTCTCGGCAGCTCGCTTGGATCCCCGGAACAGGACGCTGCGCTGGCGCACCTTGCCGGCGGCGTCCCGGCCCAGGTACACCCGCAGCTCCCAGGCATCCGCCCCCCGCTCCAGCCGCGGCCGAAGGCTCCCCGCCATCCCACTTCCTCCTCCCCAGCAGCCCCCTTGTTGGGACAACTGTTGGGACGAGGTTACTAGCAGGGTGAGACACCGACCTCAGAACCCATCTGAGCTGGGGTTATAGAGAGCCCGAGAGGAGATCGAACTCCTGACCTACGCATTACGAGAGCCTTCGAACCACTTCGCCGGGTGGGTTGTAAACAGGTTTTACCTGCTCACATGGGGTGTCCATTCAGTCCGCTACGCTCCAGTCGTGACTGTTACACACCAGTTCTAGACAAAAAACTAGACACTGGCGTCACTGAAATATTTCGATCTGCCCCACCCAGCGATCTATCGGAGCACATCTGGATCCCAGTCTGATTAGGTTCGGACTCTTCGCATAGCAGTCACCAACGACTGCGGTGACACACGTTGGCCACCTTCCTCGGTGGGGTGTGGATCCGCCGTGTTACGCCTTCACCGGTTGAGGGAGGCGCGCCTCGCTAAAGAACCCGTCTCGCCAAGCTTGGGGGTGCTAGCGACCCCCGTCGGAGTCTTCCCGGGGAGCTTGGCGCCCGGTAAGACGGGCGAGCACAACGTCAAGGCTGCGCTCGATCTGTTCCCGCGTAATATCCTCGGTTTGGTAACGAGTCTGTGGGGCGGCGGCCGCAGCGGTCATAGCGGCAGTATATCTATGGTGCTGTGACATCGTCTGTCGCAAGCCCGCATACGTCGATGAATAATCGGGCAATCGATGCGGCAAGAGCCTCATGCTCGGCCCGCCCCTCAGGAGTATCGATCCAGCTGTCGTTGCTGTCGCCGTAAGCGCTGAGCACCCCGATTGTCCGTAGTGCCTCATTTCGGATCGGCAGGGCGGCGACCACCTCTAGGTTGGCCGCCTCCGCTTGCTCTTTTTCCGTGAGCAGGTAGGTCTCGTCCCGGGCGCTTTCCCCCGACGCGTACACACGTCTGCCGCTGGCGAACGCTAGTCCCGTCGCCCCCGTGGGTAAAGTCCATTCCACCGGTTCGAGAGGGACTCTACTGCTGTATTCCACCCGGACTTTTTCGTTACCGGTCGGCAGGTATACGTCAAGACTTAGGTCATGGGATCTCAGTACAGAGCCCTGAAGAAGGAGCCCGATCGCGACGTCGCCCGCCTTCTTCCTGTCTTTCCGTCGATGGCGCTCTAGCTCACCCATCATCTCGTCCAGCTGGCGACCCTGCCGGTCGCTCGTATAGACGATGAGCCCAGCTGCGAATCCCCACGCAGCGAGCACGAGCGTGCGCCAGAGGATCCAGATCTGGGCCAGCCATGGGAAAATCGTCCAGATAGTTGGCACAGCGACCAGCGCGAGCGCTGCGCTAAGAGCTACCAGCCGCTGAGTTCTACGGCTCCTGCGGTTCCACCCGAACCTCACCGTTCTGACCATTCTTGACTGTCGAGAAAGGCAGGCACCTCTCGAAGCGATGACAGCCGTGCGGTGCGTTCAGGAAGAACGACGTCGGCCTGTTCGTGTTCATGTTCCCATACGTAGGCCGGAATCCAGATAGCCGAGAGTCCACACGAGACAGCGGGCTGGATGTCGGAATGAAAGCTGTTGCCGACCGACCACGACGCTTCCGGTTCGATGGCGAACTCTTCAATGATTTTGCTCCACACCTCTTCGTTCTTCCTGTCCACGATCCGCAACTCAGTGAAGTAGTCAGCGAGACCGCTATCGTCGATGCGACGGCCCTGCACCTCCATGGCACCCTTTGTAAGCAAGATCAGGCGCCAATCGCTCGCCAAACTTCTCAGAATCTCTTCGGCCCCGTCAACGAGCGGCGCTGGACTGGCGAAAACTGAGGCAGCCGCTTCGTACACCGCCTCGCCTACTGCATCATCGAGCTTGACCCCAGCCCCGGTGCCGATGACCTCGTAAGCCTGAGCGCACGATATTGGGAACCGTTGGGGCGAGAAGCCGAAAATGCGGACGTTTTCGACGTCGATGAGTCGCTGACGCTGCTCCCAGAGGTTCCCGGATAAACCCGACTCCTCGACAACCGAGCGAGCCGCTCGACGCGCATCGTCGTATAGACGTTCCGTCTCCCATAGGGTGTCATCGCCGTCAAATACAGCTGTCTGCACGTTGCTAGTTCCGATGACCTACGCCGCAGAACCGGCGATCATCCGGTCAGTAGAGTCGGCGAAGCGAACAGCAAGCCTGCTGTGGCATCGGCGACGGGTCTCAATTCGTCAGTCACGGACTCGATCGTTGACACCTGTCTAGGCTATAGCACTCTCGACAACCAAATCTCCACGTTAGCCGGTAGCGCGAAGCGCCCGTCGTCGGCCAGCAGTCTCGTCGCTTGGTCGGCCCCATGACAAGCGACCTGGTATCGGCGTACTGTGATAGGTGGTCGAACTCAACGCCCGACGAACATAGGGGACTTCCCGAATGACATGTTCACATCACGCTGGGATCTAGCTCGTCGCTGCGATTCTGCCGTCTAGGGCGAGATGATGACGTGACGTTTGACGTCAGCATGAAATACGCCCATGTCGAACAAGAACGAAGATTCCTTCTCCCCGAGCTGCCAAGTACCGTCTACGACCTTCCTGGACGCCGCATCCTTGACCGTTACCTCGACGGCACCAGACTCCGCCTACGTCTGATAGAGGAGGCGGGGAAGCCGCCCAAGCGCAAGCTGGGCCAGAAGGTCCGTTTGGAGGGACAACCACCGCTCGCCGTCGCCCACACAACCGTCCACCTCGACGCTCACGAATACATGCTTCTTGCTCGGCTGCCCGGGGGCAGAGCTTTCGAAAACCCGCCGCAACCTCATCGTCGTCGGCTGTCGAATTTCAATCGACGAGTTCCATGGGCCCCTCGCAGGGCTGACGCTCGCTGAGACCGAGGATCCGGTCATGTGTTCCGAACAACTGACGGCAGAGATCGGGGGAATCGCCGAGGTCACTGAAGACGACCACTTCTCCGGTGGCAGCCTCGCGCTCACCACCACCGAGCAGCTTCGCCAACTTCTAGCCGAATACCTTGGACCTTCATCATAATCAAACGTGAGGCCCATATCCGTGAGCCCGGCGGTGACGAATGCCCGTTGCCAGCGGTCTGGGCCGCTCCGCTGGGGAGCATCGCCTGGATAGGCAAAGTGGCGCCCGACCGTTACAAGAACACTTCGCTTCGAACGATGTCTCGATGAGCGGGACGATACGTTGGAGCGAAAAGGAAATACTCTCGAGGCGCAGCGTTAGAAAGCGTCGAACGACATCCATTCTCGTGCGGGCTCGAAGTGCGCTCGGTCCCGACCTGCGTTTGCCCATTGTGCCATGCTGGCAGCGTGGGCGACATCACGAACATAAGTCCCCAAAGGGTCGCTCAGCTCCTCAGCGACGCAACAGGACGTCCCTATCAGCTGCTGGGTCGACTCCCTGGCGGAGAATCAGGCGCCCATAAGTTCCTCTCACCCGACGGGTCTCCCGTAGTCGTCAAGTGGGACTCGAGGCCAACCAGTCGTCGGCTTCGAGGTGAAGCCGTTGTCCTATCGGAGCGGTTACGGACCGAAGCGGGCTGGCCGGTACCCGCCCAGATCGTGATCGACGTGGACGATGTCCGCTTCGTCATACAGGAGTTCATGCACGGAGTCCCTCCTCATTGCCTTGATGATCGGCTGCTGGACGAACTCCTCGACATCCACGGTCGCAGGATAGGCATGGCCCGGGAAGGCGACCCAATCCACTGGCCCGACTCCCTGATCTCAACTCTGGCCGTGGGCCGAGAAGGCTACTGTCTGCACTCGTCGCTGTACGACTTCGACCCCCGCACTCGCGACCTCGTCAAGCGGATAGAGAACTTCGGAAGCGCTATCAGCCCGAGTGAATTCGCTGGCAACGATATCGTCCATTGGGACTTTCATCCCGGCAACCTCTTAACCTCTGAAGGATCCCTGTCCGCCGTGGTTGACACCGACTTCGCTTTGGTTGGAGACGCCAAGTTCGACCTAGTCGCTCTAGCTATTGCGAGCATGAGTGTTCCCTGCGAGCGAGGCGTACGCACTCGATTGGCGTCCGCTGCCCTAGACGACCTCGATGACCTCGCAACGCAGGCGTATCTTGCCCACTTCCTTCTACGGCTGATCGACTGGCCGATTAGACGAGGAAGGCTCGATGAGATCGACTTCTGGCTGCAAAAGGCGGACGAGCTGCTGATAATCTAAAGTAAGTTATTCCGCTTGGTTCGCTCCCGGAAGCGTCGGTAGTGAGATTAAGAGAAACATATGCCGAGTAAGTGGGAGTAGCAAGCTGCCGCGGGGCGGCTTATCGCTGGGTCACCGGGGGGTCGGTTGGGTGTTCTAGGTCGTCGAGCGCTGAGCGCACGGTGGCCTCAAGCGCGTCATCTTCGGGGAGGGCCGCACGCACGTCGTCGGGGAGGTCACGGTAGCGGTAGCCGGCTACCGCCATCGGCGTGTCGATACTGTGCAGGGCGTATCGCACGACGCGCTCGTTGTGGGTGGCGCAGAGCAGGATGCCAACTGTTAGCCCGTCGTTGGGAGTGCGAAGGATGTCGTCGATGACATTGACATAGAAGTTGAGCTGGCCGGCGTACTCCGGTTTGAACGGGCCTGTCTTGAGCTCTATGACCACATAACGACGGAGGCGGAGGTGGTAGAAGAGCAAGTCGGCGAAGAACTCTTCGCCACCGACCTCGAGGCGATACTGCCGGCCGACGAACGCGAACCCGGCGCCGAGCTCCAGCAGGAAGCGCTGCAGGTGAGCTACTAGCGCGCTTTCGAGTTTGCGTTCTGCGACCCCGGCCCTAAAGCCGAGGAACTCCAGGTTGTAGGGGTCCTTGGTCATCTGCTGGACGAGCTCGGACTCTCCGGCGGGCAGCGTGCGGGCGAAGTTGGAGGGGGCGGCGCCCAGCCGCTCGTGGAGCTTGCTCATGATCTGGTTCAGCAGGACGTTGCGGCTCCAACCGTTGTCGACGGCCTGGCTGGCGTACCATTCCCGCACGTCGGCGTCTTCGAGCTTGTCGATCAGGACCGTGATGTGACCCCAGGGGAGTTGTCCAACAGCTTGTTGGACAATTTCGGGCCACGCCTCGGCGAAGGCTCGCATGTATTGGAGGTTCGAACGCGACAGTCCTGTCATGTCGGGGAACTCGGCACGCAGGTCGGCCGAGAGCCGCTCGATGACCTTGGTTCCCCAGCCCTCGGCGTGCTGACGGTCCAGGATGAGCCGACCGAGTTGCCAATACAGGCCGATCAGCTCGTGGTTGACGGCCAGATGGGCGCGCAGCTGTGCGTCTCGCACGGCGGTTTTGGCTTGGGCAAGTAGGGCGACGTACCCGTCGCGCTCAACAGGGGAAGCGGTCATCGTCTTTCATTGTGCCCGCAGCGGTAGAAGTCCGGCGACCGTCTCGCCACAGCTTCGGGTGCTGTGTCTCGATAACCCCCTTGTCGAGACTAGCGACTAGCAGTGGATGTTGATGGCTAGACCAATGGCTAGACCCCTAAAGCTCTCATGCGAAGCCAGTCTCCCCGAGATCATTGACGGCTGGCTGTTCCATCTGGGTGCTACCAAGCCGTCGCCCCGAACCCTCGCAGCCTACCGGGCTGACGTCGAGGGCGTCTCTCGGCGCATCGACACCGACGGCGCCGCCGTGCTCCACCTCGAACACCTGACCAGACGGGCCCTGCGAGCCGCTTTCGCTTCCTGGGCTGGCGACCACGCGGCCTCCTCGGTCCTGCGGGCCCACTCCGCATGGTCGTCGCTGTTCGACTTCTTGGTGGCCGAAGACCTGCTAGACGGCAACCCAATGGCCGCCGTCGGAAAGCCCTGCCTCGCCCCCTCCGCGCCCCGAGCCATCCAGGCCAATGACGCCGCCCAGCGCCTCCTCGCCATCGCCGCTGCGACCGATACCACTGGGCGCCTCCCCTGGCCCGAGCGGGACTTGGCCCTCGTCGCGCTGTTCTTGGTATCAGGCATCCGCGAAGGCGAGGCCGTGACCTTGGCATGGCCTCGATCGCCGGGCCCGACGGCGCTCGACGCCTCGAAGTGACCGGCAAGGCCAACAAGAGCCGCACCATCCCTATCGACCCGGCGCTCGAAGAGGTCCTCGCCGCCTACCAAGTCAGCCGGGCCGCCCGCTTCCCCGGCCACGACCTCGACCACCCCGCCACTGCGCTACTGGTCGACACCCGAGGACACCGCCTAGCCTCCCATCAGATCCCCCACAAGGGAATTCCGTGACGGAACCGCAGGGAATTACGTGACGGCGGACACTAGAAGTTCGGCCTCCCTGCCATGCCGGCGTTTCCCGCCTCGGCAGCGGCGCCATACCAGCGCTTTGCGCGGTCCGCCGGACCTGCCTGTCGGCGATGCGGTCGTACACCCGCAAGTACCAGGTGCCAGGGTCGGCCTCCACCATGGTTCCTTTCACCGGTACCTCCTCCGTGTCTCACGTTTCTAGACAAATACTAGACACGGGAGCCCGGTAAGGGGATTTTTCCCAGAGCCCGAGAGGAGAATCGAACTCCTGACCTACGCATTACGAGTGCGTTGCTCTGCCGTCTGAGCTACCCGGGCCGAATACCACCTCTTCGTGGCAGCCCATCATTCTAGCAAAGCAACCACGGCGAAACTCTTAGCCGAGTTCAGCCTGACGCTCCCCGACCGGCCATCCTGCGCCGTAGGAGCCGCCTGACCTGGCGTCGCTCCTCCTCGTCGTATCCGCCCCAGACCCCGAATTGTTGATTCGTCGCAAGCGCGAAGGCGAGGCAGTGCGCCCTCACATTGCATTCGCTGCAGATCGATTTGGCCCGGTTGGCCTCGGTCCACGCGGTCCCTGTCTGGCCGACCGGGAAAAAGAGGTCGGTGCTCATCTCCAAGCACGCCGCCTGCCGTCGCCACCCTTCGTTCCCACGTTGCCCAGCGACGCGAAGCATCGATATCGCCTGGACCAGGTGCTCGTCGCCTCGTCCACCGATCTTTGACACTGCCATGGAGAATTCCTCTCGGACACGACCAGGCTTCCCGAGTCGAGGCGTAACTTAATCATCCTTGTCAACATGATTAGGCTATCTTATTCATCATGAGTAGAAGTGATCATCCAGGTGTGACCAGTGGCACATCTGAGGGAGTGCGTCCGGTGTCGGAGCGCGACCCCGCTCTGATGGGAATAACCGAGATGGCTCGCGAGAGCGGTGTCAGCGTGAGCGACCTGCGCAACTGGGAGGCCCGATACGGCGTCCCACGCCCGGAAAGGTCGAAAAGTGGCCGACGCCTGTACAGTATGAGCGACAAGGAGACCGTGATTCGCGTCCTGGCGCTTCGCGACGCCGGGCTGTCGCTGACAGGGGCGATCAACCAGACTCGCAAGGCCGGCCCGTTCGGTGAAGGCGGAGGCACCGGTGACGTCTCGCTGTTCGCGACCCTGAGGCGCAGCAATCCCGATCTCTCAGTCCACGTCCTCGACAAGCGGACGCTTCTGGCACTCACGAGGGCTATAGAGGACTGCTGCTTCGCTGCTGCGCAGCGACCGATCCTTCTCGGCGCATTCCAGGATCAGCGCTACTACAGGGCGTCACGGTCTCGCTGGCGGGACATGGCCCGCAGCTCCCTTTGTGCGATAACGTTCGCGACATCGTCCGCAGCTTCGCAGAGCACAAACGACGAGACCGGCGAACCCATCGTCAACATTTCCATCTCCGCGGGCTCACCACTCAGCCGAGAGTGGGCTCTCATTTGCGATGGCGTCGAGCGGCCGGCCTGCGTAGTCGGATGGGAGCGACCGGGACAAGAGGCTCGGCCGGATCCGGCCCGAGTGTTCGAGACGCTCTGGTCGGTCGACCCGTCAGTCGTCAGGCAAGCTAGCCGGGTCGCTTGGTCGATAGCCGCTCGACATCAGCCGGACGTCCGCGGCATCGACGACATACTCGCCGAACGGACTGTACCCGCCGCAAGGATGGATGCCCTTCATGTAACAGAGTTGTTGGGCCGCACTCTGGAGTACCTCGCCACTGCGGCATAGTTCCCCCGCCGCGCACACTCTGCAGGCACCAAGATCGCGATCGTCCCCCGCCTCGCACAACCGGTCCAAGGGGGTGGCCGCCTACAATGGGGCCCGAGATGCAGGACGCGGATGGCCAAACCCCGGCTGTTCGCTCCGAACCCCCCGATTTGAAGCCAGCGGTCCGCGGCGTGGCACTCGTCGTTGCGGGAGCACTTGTAACCGGCGCGAGCGCCTCATTGCTCGGACTCGCGAAAGTGTCAGGGCCGACGGCAGCCTTTTTTCGTTGCGGGTACGCGCTCGCCCTTCTCGGGCCGCTCGCCCTTTTCGAGAGGCGCCGGGCGACGGCAAGCCTGGGGTGGCCGGTGATTGCCCGAGCCGCTGGCGGCGGCGTCGCCCTCGCAGTCGACCTAATGGTTTGGGACCAGTCGATCAAGCTTCTTGGTGCTGGACTATCTACTGTTGTCCAAGACACCCAGGTGCTTTTTGTCGCTGCCGCTGGATGGCTGCTGTTTCGTGAATCGATCAGCGCTCGAACCTTGGCGCTCGTACCCGTCATTCTGGGCGGCATCGCACTGATAGCCGGCATAGGCGGCTCCAGTGGTTCGAACCCGACTCTCGGCACTGCCCTCGGGATAGTCAGCGCCGTTGCCTACGCGGGCTACATCCTCTCGTTTCGGGCCGGCCGAGACCAAGCTCTCCCCGGGGCCCGGCAGTTGTTCGTGGTGACCCTCGCCGCAACGGTCCTGTCGGGAGCCGTAGGAGCGCTAACAGGCACTCTGGTGATAACGCCGGAGTGGCCGTCCGCAGGATGGCTGGCGTTGGCAGCTGTTCTCGTGCAGGTGTTCGGATGGTCGGTGCTGAGCCGTGCGATGGCGCACCTGTCGACCGTCCACCTCTCCATCGGACTGCTCCTGCAGCCCGTTGCCGCCCTTGCCTTTGCTGCGATAGCGCTCGGCGACTTCCCGTCCACCCTCCAACTGGTCGGCACAGTCGCAGTAATTGGCAGTGTAGCAGGCGCAGCTTACTTCGAAGGTCGGCGCATCCCGGCGAAACCCCAGCCGGACGCTAGCCGGCCCACGTCTTAGGCGGTTGACTGGCGACAGTCGGAGAGTCCCCGCCGGCCATCGCTTCGTCACAGGTTACTGCGCCTTGGCGGACAGCGGAGCGTCTACTTAGGACAAGTGTCGACGCAAGGACAGCCGTGAGCGAAACCGCCTCCAAAGCGAGCGCACCCGGCGACACGCGGAAGGTGTCGTCGAATGCCGCCCACCCCAAAAACACGCTCGCCACAGGGTTCACCGTGTTTATGGCCGGGATACTGGCCGTCATGGGACCGGCGCGGTACGCCAGCTGGCTTATCCCGACACTCGTCAGACCTACGACCGCCATCGCGTAGAGCTGCCAGCTCGAAAAGAGCACGGCGAGGCCCTTCGTGGCGAGGTCGGTGCATACTTTGATCAAGGCGGCGCTACCCGCCAAGCCAATCCCTGCCGCAACGCCGAGCACAGTTGCCGTGACGGCTCCCCTGCTCCTACGCGCCACCAGCAGGCACACGGTCACGCCGAGGACGGCCACGACCGCGATTGCCGTCGCCGGGAACCAGTCGACCGCCGCCGAGCCTTGAGACGTCGGCGTCGACGTGACGAGGAATACGGCCAGGCCAGCGACTAGGAGCGCCGCCCACAACATTTCAGTCAGTCGAATCCGTGGTCCCCCGGCGAAACGACTGGCCGGCAGGGTAAAAAGGACACCGGTGATAAGAAGCGGCTGCACCAGCGACAACGACCCTTGATGAAGAGCGTAAGCGTGGAAGCCGAGTCCGACGCCGAGCAGGGCGGTTCCGACAAGCCAAATCGGCGAGGCAACAACGCGACGCACCACAGTGGAAGATCGCGTTGACGAAGGCCCCGCGAAGGTCGCAGCCCGGTATTGAAGCGCCGTGCCGGCAGCGAATAGGGCCGCTGCGCCCAGGGCGGCTCCGACCGCAGCGGCGGCATTCACTGGCGAACCTCGTGCGCCACGAATGTGGCGGGGGGCTCGTGCGCCACGAATGTGGCGGGGGGCTCGTCCAGGTCCGTAGCCGAACCGGGCAGGGTCACTTCGAAACGCGCACCTCGTCCGACGTCCACTATCTTTACTGTGCCCCCGTGAGCGGTCACGATCTCCTTTGTTATGGCAAGGCCCAGACCGAACCCTCCCTGATCGAGGCTACGGGCTTCGTCGGTCCGCGCGAACCTGTCGAAGACCCACTCCCGCCGGTCCGCCGGGATCCCCGGTCCGTCGTCGGCTACGACGAACAACACCGAACCGCCCGCCTCGGATAGCTCGACGGCAACCCGCCGGGTTGCATGACGCTCCGCATTGTCGATCAAGTTCTGGACCACCCGGCCGAGCTGACGCCTGTCTCCGGTTACCCGACCGGCGGAAACCTTGCTCGGGTCGAAGGAAACCCGGCTGATCGGACGGCGTCGGTGGATTTCCTCCATCACCAGTTCGTCCAAGTCGACTTCCTCCTGGCGTCGCAGACCTTCGCCGTTCTCGATGCTGGCGAGGAGTAGGAGATCTTCTAGCAGCGCTTGGAGTCGACCGGCTTCGGAGAGCGCATCGACAGCGACGGCCGGCCACCCCGATTCCTCGGGATGAGCAAGGGCCACCTCCAATGTCGCCTTGAGGACCGCGAGGGGACTTCGAAGTTCGTGCGACGCGTCCGACACGAAGCGCTTCTGTGCTTCGGAGGACAGCTGGAGTCTGTCGAGCATCTCGTTCATTGTTGCGGCGAGACGGGCGACTTCGTCGTGGGTATCGGGCACCGACACCCTCCTGTGCAGGTCGTCACCGGAGATGTCCGCGACCTCCTCGCGTATCGCTTCGACCGGAAGCAGGGTCCGACCTGCGAGGATCCACATCAACACCCCAACAAGTAGCAGCACGACTGGAAGCCCGGCCACCAAAGACCATGCGACCGTGGCGGTCGCTGCGTCGACCGGGCGCAGGGTCGCAGCCACGTACACGGTCGCCGCCCCGCCGGCGGGTGTCGAAAGCGGGGGCGCCGCCTCGGCCGGCGACAGCGACGCGGATGCGCCCGGCGAGACGATCACAGACGCAGGGATGGTCTGGGAGAGGACAAGGTAAGGGCCGTCGCCCTGACCTGGCGACGTCGAGTCCGAGCCGAGAGCGCCGCTCACCGTCGCGAGTTGCACACCCTCCTCGCCCGGCCGGACCTTGCTGATAGGCACCCCGGACAGCGACGGTGCGCTCCACGCGATCACATCACCCGCGGCACTCACGACCTGAGTCAAAGTGTCGCCCCTCCCCGCAGGAAGCTGCGCTGGGAGAGAGCCGACTTTCAAAAGCGATGCCACATCGTCGAGCTGTGTCCTGGCGGTGACCTCGATCCCCTCGGTCATGGAGGTTCGAAGCTCGGCTACCAAGCCGATCGCCCCTAGCGACAGCGCCGCCCCGACGGCCAGGACACCGACCACGGTTGCCTGCGCCCGAAGCGACGACGTGCGGCGCAACACCGATCTCATCCTCCGTTCGGCGCCAACCGGTAACCTGCGCCTCGAACGGTCTCGATAGACTGGCGATCGAAAGGCAGATCGATTTTGCGTCGCAGGTACCTTATGTAGACCTCGACGATGTTGTCGTCACCGTCGTAGTCGATATCCCAGACGTGATCGAGAATGTCGGCCTTGGATAGGACGCGTCCGGCGTGACGCATGAGCAAGTCGAGCATCGCCATTTCTCTGGGCGTGAGATCGATCTTGTGCTCGCCGCGCCGGCATACGTGGGCGGCCGGGTCGAGGGACAAGTCGCCGGCCAGTAAGACGCTCGGGCGCTCCTGCACCCCGCGGCGGAGCAACGCTCTCAGGCGGGCGACAAGCACCGAGTACGAGAAGGGTTTCGCCAGGAAATCATCGGCGCCGGTATCGAGTGCCTCCACTTCGTCGGATTCGGCCGACTTCGCCGTGAGCATGAGGATCGGCGTCCATATTTTCGCTTCCCGCAAGCTCCGGCAGACCTCGAATCCGTTCAGTCCCGGGAGGAGAATGTCAAGGACGAGCGCGTCATAAGGAACGCTTCGAGCCAGAGAAAGACCCTGCTCGCCGTCCGCAGCGACGTCCACAGCGAAACCCTCCGCGACGAGACCACGTCTGAGCGCTTCCGCGAGCTTTGTCTGATCTTCGACTACGAGAACACGCAATCCGGGCCTTCCCTACGACGTCGCCTTCGGCGACGTGCGGTAGCCATTCTGCCAGCGTCGACAGGCTTTGAAGGCGCAAGCGACGTTGCACCCGAACGCCGGGGTGTCCCGACCCTTAAGCGCGCTCTAAGCTAGCCTGTGACGAGAATGAGGAAATGCAGCGAGGTGACTCCTCTGGCGGACCGTCGAGAACTTCGCAAGATGTCGGTCTCTTGAAGACGTCTTGCCGGCTTTCGCTTCGATCGACACGGACCCGTCGCTGATGGCGCGCCGATCAGGGTCGCTGATCCCTGAACGCTACCTCGCGTTACACGACGACGACCTGGATTCACCCGAATTCAGCGCTCGGCGGCCCCGCGGGCAGAGACCCCGGGCTCACACACCCAAGCGACGCTTTCGCAGAATGCGCTACCTGATTGTGATCCCCCTACTCGGGTTCTTCTTGTTTGTGTGGTCGTTCCTCGGCGCTTTGAGCGCACCCGGCAATCAGAGCCTCACTGCGAAGTGGGCGGACTGGTTCCGAGCTCACCATATGGCCTTTGTCATAAACCCCCTCGAAGCGGCCTATTACAGTCATACTGCACCTAAGAAAGGCGGGGCGCCGAAGGCCCTGAACGCGATTCCAAAGACGGTTCCCGTCACTGCGAGCAAGGCCGCGCCGAAGACTTTGGCTCTGCCGAAACCGGCGAATGTGCCGCTGGTGGTGAGCCCAGCGCTGCCGGGTGAAGGCCAATGGCAGCCTGTCGGCCCCTCGGTAAGCGGTCAGCCTGCAATGTACGAGGCACAGTTCCGAGCTGACACCGTCTACACGAGTGAGATCACGACGGCAGTGTGGATGGATCCCAAGCTCCTACACCTATCGCTCATTCCGGGCCTTACCGAGCCGGGGGGCACGTGGTCGCAGCCTCCCTACGTCACACCGGCTGAGCTGCCGACCACGATCGCAGCCTTCAATGGCGGGTTCCGCTTCCAAGACGCGAACGGGGGTTTCTACCTCGACGGCAAGACAGCGGTTCCGCTTCACAGCGGTGCGGCGTCGTTGGTTTTCTACAAGAACGGTTCGGTCAACGTCGGTGCCTGGGGCAGCCAAGTCACCATGACCCCGAATGTCGTTTCGGTCCTGCAGAATCTCGTTCCGATGGTCAACAACGGCCAGGTGGCCGCGTCGGCAACCTATAACGACACGACAGTTTGGGGTGCGACGCTGGGGGCGTCCGTGGTGGTCGCACGTTCCGGTGTCGGCGTAACCGCGAACGGGGCGCTCGTCTACGTAGCGGGCCCGGCTCTCACCGCCCGAACCCTGGCAGAGTCCCTGCAGCGCGCTGGGGCGGTCCGGGCGATGACGCTCGACATCAACCCGGAGTGGGTGACGTTCAACTTCTTCAACCACCCGAATCCGGCCAACCCGTCACAGGTTCAGCCGCAGAAGCTCTACCCGCAGATGCAGCGTCCTGCGACGCGCTACCTCGGTCCGACCAAGGAGTCGCGGGACTTCATCACGGTCTCGCTGCCTTAGAAGCCGGGATCTCCGAGATACCTCTGATGGTCTCTTAAGCGAACGTTCATCCTCGACTACCTAGCCTGACGCCTTGCGCTTCGTGCAGGCGCTGAGTCTGCCGGTGGCGACGTTCGACAAAAGGAGACCTGGCTGTGCAACTTGTTCGTAGGCGGCTGCGTTGGATCATCGGAGGTGCCACAGCCGTGATCGCACTCGCTGTGGGCGGTCCTTTCGTCTTCATCCACTTCATCGAAGGGTCATCACCGGCGAAGCTTTCGCTGCCAGCGGTCTCAGGGACATCGTCCACAACCCCCGGAAGTGCTTCAACTTCGTCGCCGGCTGGGGCAGTGACGAGCGCCGCCGTAGTCACCGGAAAGTGGAACGTGGGGTCAGGATCAGTTGCCGGCTACCGGGTCGGCGAGGTACTTCTCGGCCAGAACACAACTGCCGTCGGGAGGACGAGCAAGGTCTGGGGTTCGCTGACGATCTCGGGTACCTCGGTCACTGCCGCAAGCTTCGGAGTGGACATGTCAAGCGTCGTCAGCGATCAATCCGCGCGCAACTCACAGTTTCGTGGACGGATCATGGATGTGGCCGCCTATCCCACGGCGACTTTCCAACTCACTTCCCCCATCCATCTCGGGTCGATCCCGGCGGCTTCGACTACGCGCAATTACGCCGCTAGCGGGAACCTCGACATGCACGGTGTCACTGCCCCAGTGTCGTTTACCGTGTCCGCGGAGCGGACTTCCACATCACTCGAAGTGCTCGCGGATATCCCCATCTCGTTTGCCACATGGCACATCTCTAATCCAAGCATCGGTGGACTCGTGACCACTCAAAGCTCGGGGACCTTGGAGGTGCTGCTCGTCCTGACGAAAGGAGCCGGGAACCCGGTAGCCTCCGGGTCGTCGTCGAGTGGTGGATTCGGCGGTGGATCGCAAATCACGGTCCCTTCGACAACGGTTCCGCCATTGACCGTTCCAGCGGCCTGACCCACCGCTTTTCGCAACAGCTTCTGCCTTCGCCGGGCGAGGAGCACGTACAGTCCGACGCCCAACCACAAGGCAGCGAAGAGCCACGACAAGGATAACGGCGGGAGCACTTCGCCATCGGGTCCCAGAGCGACAGCGCTAATAAGCACGCCAACCGTCAAAACGCCGGAGGAAGCTTTCACAGCTGCTGTCGCAGCCAGCACTACTAGGCCCCAGGTCAGGTACCACGGCCAAAGCGCAGGCGCCGCAACAGCCGCCAAGAGCATCACCGACGCAGAAGTCGAGACGAGCGATTCGCCCCGGCAGCGGATGACCAGCGTGACACATAATGCGACAGCACCTATTTCCAAAAGATACCATGTAAAATGTTGGGCTGATCCTGTCGACACGTGGATTCCGACCAAACGGAGTGCCACGGCTTCAACAACACCAAAGGCCGACGCCGGCGTGGAGGCGATGAACCCGCCCGTCGGGGTGAGCAGGACCGACGGCTTCGCCCATCCGAACCCGATCCCGGTGGCGACGCTGAAGGCCACCGCGGTGGCAACAGCGACCGCAGCCGAGACAATGCTTCGCCGCACGACGTGCTCGCCGGCCGGCCTGCCTTTTACCCACGTAACGGCGAGAATGAGACATACGGCCGCAGCCGGGAGTTTGACCATCGCCGCTGCCGCAGCCAGCGAGATCGCAGCCGGAACGCCCCATTTCGTCGTCGAGGCCTCGGTTGCGACACAGAGTGCCGCGACGAGAAGGCCGATCATTAGCGCGTCGTTATGGCCCGCCGAAAGCAGGTCGAACATGGTCAGTGGGCTCAGCACTCCGAACCAGAGCGCCACCCTAGCGTCGACCCCATTGGACCGGGCTAGTCGAGGAAGGAATATGAACGTCAGTACAAGCCCCAAGAGTGCGGGCAGCCTGACCATCAACGCTGCCGTCATGAGGTCGCGGCCGGCGACATCGAGAAGCCTCGTTGCGCTCCAAAGAAAAAGCGGGCCGTATGGCGCCACGGTGTTACGCCAAACAGGCGAGACTGCATCTACGAACGTCCGTCCACCCGGAGATCCGATCAGCGCCAGAGGCCCGTTCGTGTACGGGCTCAGTCCTACAGCTGAGAGTCTCGCCTGCGCGATGTAGCTGTACATGTCCCGGCTGAACATCGGAGGCCCGACTACCAGCGGCAACGCCCACGCAATGGCGGGGACACCGAGAAGGCTCGGCCGGGATCCGCTTCCAGCCCGCAGCCGCGCGCCGACGGCCACCCACGCGACCAGGACTGCTGCAAGGCCCGCATCCGCTGCCACTTGCTGTACCGGGACGCCGACTGCAGAAGTCGGAAGCCCGAACCACCAGCGGAGATGGACTCCGTCGAAGTGCGACAGCAGAGCGGGGCCTGTCAGCGACAATAGCGTCGTCCCGACGAAACCTAGGACGACCCAACGCCATCCGACGTCCGACGAAACCGCGACGATCCACGAACGGCGGGGTGCGATTCGCGTTGCCAAGACTTGCAAGGTTAGCCCCGACGGGCGTTCGGACGGGGTCGACCAAACCGGCGGAGCTTGGCCCGCTAGGTTGTAGCGATGCGGTCCTCGAGGGAGAACCGGGTTCGGCTTCTGCTAGCCCTCACAGCGCTCGCCGCCGCCGGGCTGGTAGTCGCCGACCAGTACCACACGTCTCCGGCCGCGACCGTAGCCGGGACGCAGGTGACGCAGCCGTCGGGTAGCGCAGGGACCGCCGCCACGAAGGCATCGAACCCGCCTGGATCCACTACAGCCTCCACCTCGAGTGTCCCGGCGAGCACCTCGACTTCGTCGACTTCGACCACTACCGGCTCACAACCGGCTTCCTACCCGGTGGCGAGCGTCCAACTGTCGATCGAAGCCCACAACCTGAGCGGCACCACCGTCCCTGTCCCGACGACGGTTTTCTACCCCGACACGGCAGGCGCTGCGCCCCGGCGGTTCCCGCTCGTCGTGTTCTCCCCCGGCTTCGACATCGACCCGGCCGTCTACACGCCGCTCATCACCACTTGGGTGAAAGCGGGGTTCGTCGTGCCTGTCGTGAGCTATCCCGACACGCTGCCCGGATCCCCCCTGGTCGAGACCGACATGGTGAACCACCCTTCAGAGTTGTCGCAGGTCATCAGCGACTTCGTCGACGGGTCACCCTATGTGCCTGCCAGCCTGTCGGGGATCGTCGACGGGGCGTCGGTCGCCGTAGCGGGCCAGTCGGATGGCGGCGACGTGAGCGTCGCGGCTGCAGCCGGTTCGTGCTGTAAGGACACCCGTATCAAGGCGGCGATCATTCTTTCAGGCGCCGAAGAGACGCTTTACGGCAACGGGTACTTTGCTAGCGGCTCGCCTCCGATACTCGTCGTGCAAGGAGGCCAGGACCCCGTCAACGCGCCATCATGTAGCGAGCAGATCTACGACGGTGCTCCGCAACCGCGTTTCTACCTGGCCATACCTGCTGCGAGCCACCTGTCCGCCTACACCGCCCCGGTCGGTCCGCAACTGCTCGTCACTCGCGCTGTTACCGTAGCCTTCCTCGAAAAGTACCTTACCGGTGCTGCAATCAGCTCGGCCGGCCTATCGCAGCTCGCAAGTTCGCAGGGTTCGGTTGCCTACATGGTGAGCGGATCCGCAACGGTGCCGATCGTCGGCACGTGCCTAGGAGCGCCCCCAGGGCCGTAACCACTAGGCCTTCAGCTGGAGTTAAGCAATCCCGGCTTTGTCACGCACTAGTTTGAAGTCGTGAAAGATCTCCGATCGGTGCAGACACCTGACCGTCGCACCTTGTTCCAAAGTCGCACTTGGAACAGTCGAGCGCAAAGCTGGGACCATTCCGCGATGCCCGGCCTGGAGAAGGTGACGCAGGCGGTCTGCGACAAGTCCGCACCGCTCGACAACAAGGACGTCGTCGATCTCGGCTCCGGCAGCGGGCAGGTTACGCTCAAGCTCGCACCCGGGGCGCGCTCGGTGATCGCCGTTGACTTCAGCGCCGACATGCTGCGGATCTTGGCCGAACGGGCCGCCGAGCAGGGCCTCGACAACGTCAGCACGCAGCTGAGCACCCTCCAGGCGCTCCGGCTCCCGGACAACAGCCTCGACCTAGTCGTGTCCAACTATGCGCTTCACCATCTCCGCCACCCCGAGAAGGTGGAGCTCCTCGGCCGCTGCGCCCAGTGGCTTCGCCCCGGCGGGCGGATCGTGGTCGGTGACATGATGTTCGGGCTCACCGGCGACGCACAGGGCCGTCAGATCATCGCCGGGAAGGTTCGTGCGATCGCCAAGCGCGGCCCGGCAGGCTGGTGGCGGATAGCGAAGAACGCCTGGAAGATGATCGTTGCCCGCCAGGAATGCCCGGAGCCGATCGACTCTTGGGAGTCGATGCTCGCCGACGCAGGATTCATCATGGTCGAATCGGGCAGGGTCGTCGCCGAAGCAGCGTTCGTGGCTGGACTTCTGCCGGAGAGTTGAACGGCACCGGGTTTCAACGGCGCCCATCGGTAGGCGCGCTGCGTCTCGACGAATGCGAACGATCGGCCCGCATACATCGTGACGCCCTCGGGATGGAGTTCCTTGCGCGCTTCGGGCTGCCTTTCCTCGCTGCCTATCATCGAGCGTGGGTGCGAAGTCCCGCCGGTCTGGCATTGGCGGCCCGAGACGACGAAGGCAACCTGGTCGGCGTCCTCCTCGGCTCCTTGGACCCAGCCGCGCACTATCGCGCGATGCTCCGCAACTCGGGGCCCGAGCTCGCCGTCCGCATGGTCGGAGGCGCCGCCCTGCGCCCGCACCTCGCCAAGGAGCTCGCCGTCACGCGGGCGGGACGATACAGCCGAGCCCTCTGGCGACATTTGCGAGGCCGGCTAACAAACCGTGGGGGGCGCTCCACGGTCTCGGCCAGCTCGGCTAGCGCGGTCGTCGGGGAAGTCACCCACCTGATGGTCGACCCGGCTGCGCAGCGAAGCGGTGCGGGGCGTACTTTGATCGACCGGACTACCGAACTCGCCCGAGCCGGCGGCTTGGCGAAGCTGGTACTTGTCACTCCGCCTGACCTTGCCGCACGGAGTTTCTACGAGGCCCTCGGATGGGTTTCCGGCGACGAGGTGCTAAGCAAGAGCGGGGAACGGTTCGTGTCCTACACGCTGAACCTGTCGGATCCCCGGGACTGACGACGCGGAGTTACGTCCGCTCGACGGCTACTGCTTCCAGGTAATGGGCGTCTCGAACGAGGCGCCCACCCTGCCACCGGACCAGCGGGTGACGAAAGCGAACCGGTCGGCTCGCACCACCCCGTGGCGCCATTCCACCTTCAGATCGCCCTGGCAGGCAAGACGCTCGACCCCGTAGGCGGGCACTCTCGGCCGCAAGCCGAGAAGTTCGCGCTGTAGCGCCGACGGCATGACCGGGGTCACGTGCTCCCACCCGGAGTCAGGCCTGATTGCGCAGCGCGTCTCGAGCTCGATATACAGCGCCGTGCGGTGAAAGTCGGATTCGAGGATAGGGGCGGCGATGCTCTTGGGGAGCCATGAGCAGTCGAGCACGACGGGACTCGAATCGATGAGCCGCAACCTCTCGAGGTACACAAGGGGCTCGTCGGATCGGCATCCCAACGCGGCCGCTGCGACCGGGTCGGTTCGCTCCTCGAGGTAACGCACCAAGCTCTCCTGGACGAAACCCTGCTCTTCGGCTGAACGGTACAAGCTGTAGATCGTTCCGAGCGTCTGCTCCAACGACCGCGGGCGCACGAACGTTCCGCGCCCACGGCTGCGCTCCAGTCTTCCGTCTTGCTGGAGCCTTCGTACGGCCTCGCGGACCGTCTGGCGACTCACGTTGTATCGTCCTGTGAGCTCGACGTCGCTCGGGAAACGCTCCTCGAACTCCCCGGTGTCAAGTCTGGACTGGAGATCGGCCAGGATCTGCACCCAGAGTGGTTCGCCACTGCGCCTGTTGAGGCGTGTGGTGGGCTCGACGCTCGGAAGCGAAGTCTCCGGCGAGTTGGTCAGGGCCGTCTCAGCACGCCTCTCAACCATCCGGCTCCGCCCGAGCTGTCGTTTGAATGCCCCTGGCAACGATCCTCTACCGGCACCGATCCGAGGACCTGCTCCACGTGTTCACCGCATCCTACCCATGTCGGCTTCCCGCAGGATTTGCACGTCACCGCTCGGCACATGGCATCTCCACAGTCATATTGGAACCTTCCCCTGTGAGCAATTGTTTCATTATATAAGGCGACCCGTCATCCACCGTGTTCGACGCCGGGGAGTCGGGCTGAGTAGATCGAGTACCCGTCCAGCTGTCGTGCTACGGCGGTTGCGAGAACCGTCGCTGCGAGGATCGGGATCATGAGGTCAAGTCCACTTTGGGTGAGTTCCACGACAAGGACCAGACCCGAGATCGGAGCCTGCATCGCAGAGCCGATCATGGCTGCCGCTCCGATAAGGGCAAACGCGCCGACGGGCGACCCAGGCCACATCATCGACCAGAGGATCCCGGTCATGGCACCGAAAACGGCACCGGTGCTAAGGAACGGAGTGAAGAGACCACCAGATGCCCCGCTGCCGACGCACATGGACGTGACCAGCGGTTTGAGAGCGCTCAACGCGAGCAGCAGCAGCAGCGACCCCTGGCCGAGCAAGGCTCGCTCGGCCATATCTTTACCGTTGCCGAACAACGCCGGATATGCGATCCCTATCACGCCCAGAATGCCAAATGCGACGAGCGGCCCGATAAGCACCAACCTGCCGGAGAGTCGGTGGTGGGCGATGTAGCCAACGAGGCGGATATACCCAGACGAGAACAACCCTATGACCGGCCCGGCTACGAGCGCCCAGACCATGATGGTCGCCGAGAAGCGGAAGTTCGCAACCCCAACGTAGGTCGCGTGCTGTGGCAGGTAGATCCACGCCACAGTGGTGGCGATGCCACTGCAGAGTATCGCCGGCAACACCACCGACAGAGAGAATGACCCCACCATCAACTCGGCGGTAAAGACGGCCCCCCCGAGCGGAACGTTGTAAACGGCCGCAAGCCCGGCCCCGGCGCCGCAAGCAACGAGCAGTCGGCGTTGTTCGGTTGATAGCTTCAGCCACTTCGAGGCCACGCTTCCTGCTACGCCGCCCATCAGCTTCGGTGCGGCCTCACGCCCGATCGAGGCACCCATCCCGATCACAACCTCGGAGATCAAACCGGTCAATAGGCTGCGCTTCCACGAAAGGCGTCCGTCGCCGGCCCAGATGACTTCGTCCACCTCCGATTTCTCGCCCTTGGTGTACTTGCGCAGGAAATACCACGCGGGACCCCCGAACGCCCCCGCAGCCAACAGCGATACAACGCGCCTCGTGTATGACGACGCCTCGACGTGACTTTGGAAATCACCGGGTCCCGAGCCGAACACCAGGTGCTCCATCCCAAATAGGACCACCATCAAAAGGTCCCCTAGAAGCCCCGTCGCGATACCGGTCACCACGACTGCAATCGCGAACACCGGAGTCAACAGAGCGTCGTGCGCACCAGTCGTGTTCGGCTGCTCTGTCGCGCCCCTCCCCGTAGGGAGCCGCTTCAACATGACGGGTTTCGGATAGCGCACCCTCTCCGACGCGGGGTGCGGCTCACCAAGGCCGGTCAGCCGTTCCCAGCGCCGCCTCCACGGAGTCGGGTCGGACCGCATCCAGCGATGCTTTTCGACGCGTGGGACCTCGGGCAATGACACCTCCTCGACATTCCGCCACCCGGAATGGCGAGCTCCACGCTATCCGAACGCCGGATTGCCGACCTATGCAAAAGTACGTACAATACGATAGCGTAGCAGAGGCAGCGCTAGCCCGCTGCGTCACGGAAGTCTCGTCATAGGAAAGGTGGAACCATGCTTATCGAGCAGTTCTACTTGGGGTGCTTGTCTCAGGCCTCATACGTGGTGGCCGATGAGGGATCGCGAAAGGCGATCGTCGTCGACCCGCGACGCGACATCGCCGAGTACCTCGACTTCGCACAGGAGCGAGGGCTGGACATCGTATGGGTCGTGCTGACCCACGTTCACGCGGACTTCGTTCCAGGCCATACTGAGCTTGCTGAAGCTACCGGCGCCCGGATCGCCATGGGCGAGGCGGCCCCGGTTGACTACCCGATCCGCCGTCTGGGCGACGGGGAGAAGCTGTCACTCGGCGACGAGCCCGACTCGGTGGTCGTCGAGGTTCTCGCAACCCCCGGGCATACCCCCGAATCCATTACGTTGGCGGTCTACCAACACCGCTCCGACGTGGCTCCTCACGCAATCATCACGGGCGACACATTGTTTCTCGGCGATGTGGGCCGCCCGGACTTGCTCGGCGCCGCCGGGCGCAGCCCCGACGAGATGGCCCGCGAACTTTACCGGTCGCTTCACACGAAGATCCTCCCTCTGCCAGACGGAGTACTCGTGTACCCGGGGCACGGCGCGGGGAGCGCTTGTGGAAAGGCCCTGTCCAGCGAGACTGTGTCGACGCTTGGAGCGCAAAGGGCCGGCAACTACGCCCTTGCAGCGATGAGTGAGGACGACTTCGTGGCCACGGTTACCGACGGCCTTTCAGAACCGCCGGCGTATTTCCGCGACGACGTGACGATCAACCGGGCGGGACACGCGCCGTTCCACCCCGGTGACGAGCTCGCAGAGATAGCCGTCGACGAAGCGGTACGCCGGGCTGGGGAAGATTGCATCCTCATTGACGTCCGCGACAACCAGGCGTTTGCGAGCGGCCACTTTCAAGGCGCCGTCAACGTCGCCCTCTCAGGTCGTTTCGCAGAATATGCAGCGGCGGTCACGTTGCCGGGCAGGCAGGTGGTGCTCTTCGGCTCGCGCGACCAAGTTGCCGAGGGACGTTTGCGCCTCGCGCGGGTAGGGGTCGACAACGTGATAGGCGCCGTCACCGACGTGGAGTCACTCGTGGCTCGCTCTGACCTCGTGAGGACCAGCAGCCGCCTCGACGCTCAGAGCGCTGGGCGAGCGCTCGAAGACAGCGCCGTACAGGTGGTCGACGTCCGCCAGCATGGCGAGGTCGCAGAGGGGTCGATAGAAGGTTCGACCAACCTGCCGTTGGTGACGCTTCGCGACCGCATCGATCAACTTGACCGGGACCGTCCGGTGCTTGCGTACTGTGCAGGGGGGTACCGCTCGATCGCAGCGGCGAGCCTCCTTGAAGCCCTCGGCTTCTCGGACGTGAGTGACCTGTTGGGCGGCTACGGGGCGTGGGAACGTGCCCACCCCGATACGGCGAACGCATGACTGTCACAGAACCCGTCCGCTGGATCAAGGTCCTCGACCAGACCCGCTGTATCGGCTGCCACGCGTGCACGACCGCCTGCAAGAGCGAGAACGACGTTCCCTTGGGCGTGACGCGAACTTATGTCAAGTCGGTCGAGGTCGGCACGTTCCCCAACGTACGGCGCAACTTCCAGGTCACCCGGTGCAACCAATGCTCGGACGCTCCCTGCGTTGCGGCGTGCCCGACAGAGGCAATGTACCGCCGAGCGGACGGGATCGTCGACTTCGACAAGTCGATATGCATCGGCTGCAAAGCTTGCATCGCGGCCTGTCCGTATGACGCCATCTTCATCAACCCGGACGACCACTCGGCGGAGAAATGCAACTTCTGCGCCCACCGCCTGGAGATCGGCCTTGAGCCGGCATGCGTTTCGGTGTGCCCGACCGAGGCGATCCTGGTCGGTGACCTGAACGACCCGACTTCGAAAGTGGCGAAAGTCGTGCAACGCGACGCTGTCGCCGTCCGCCGACCAGAGAAGAGAACGCGCCCGGGCGTGTTCTACAAAGGCGCCCACCAGGCGACACTCGACCCGCTCGGCGCGAGACGGCCCACCGGAGGACTTTACGCGTGGGCAACACAAGGCGATCCGCGCGACGCCCAGCTGGTAACGGCTGGGCATCCGTCAACGCACAACTCGTCTGCTGCGGCACTCGTATCCTACGACGTCCCCCATCACGCGCCGTGGGGTTGGCGGGTCAGTCTCTACACGTGGACCAAAGGCGTGGCCTCGGGGGTGCTGGCGATCGCGATCCTTCTCGGATACCTGGGGGATCTGAGCTTCTCGTCGGCCACGATTCGCTATGCGGCTCCGTCTGTGGCATTGACGTTCCTCGCCTTGACGGGTGTGCTGCTCATATGGGACCTCAAACATCCGGCTCGCTTCTACTTGATCTTCACCCGCCATCACTGGAAGTCGTGGCTGGTACGAGGGTCGTTCATCATCGGTTTCTACGGGGCCGCAGCAAGCGCATTTCTCCTCGCCGCAATCCTCGGCGGAGGCGGGGCGATATCTTCTGCCGCAGCCGACAGTGCCGAACGTGTCATCGGAGGCTTCGTCCTGATCGGTGCCCTCGGCACGGCGTGTTACACAGCCTTCCTCTTCGCCCAGGCGAAGGCACGCGACCTGTGGCAGAGCCCGCTGCTGCCACCGCACCTTGCTGCGCAGGCCGCGATGGTCGGCGCGGCTTGCCTGATGCCGTTCGCGGCGGGCTTCGGTCCGCATCTTGGACTGCACGCCCTCGAGGTCGTCGTCGCCCTTGGGTCCGCAGCGCATCTGGCCTTCGTAGCCGGCGAGGTCACGCTAACCCACTCGACCGCCCACGCTGAGCTCGCAGGACACGAAATGACGCACGGCCGTTTCTCTCGATTCTTCTGGGTCGGATCCGTTCTCGCGGCAGTCGGTATCGCCGCCCCGTGGATCGGTGTCGTATCGGTGCCGTTCACGTTGCTCGGATTGCTCGCCTACGAGCACTGCTACGTCCAGGCCGGACAATCCGTGCCCCTCGCCTAAAACCTGTCGACCAACAAGAGGCGGTCCTCGATGCCCAAACGCCGTAAACCAACTGACACTCCCACACCGGATCTCGCTGCCCTGGGCAAACGGGTGTCCGCTGCGCGCTCCGCTACCGAAGCGAGGGGCGAAACGTTCTATCAAGGGGCGTCGGGAACCTTGCTTGCCGCCTTCCCGCCCCCGCAGCGTTGGGATGACTGGGTCGAGCTCGACTCGCGGGCGTGGCCCGGGCGGGTGGAGCATCACTCGATGCTGGTACCAACCACGTGTTTCAACTGCGAGTCTGCGTGCGGCCTGCTCGCCTACGTCGACCGGGACACCGTGTCGGTCAGGAAGTTCGAAGGGAACCCTGCCCATCCGGGATCGCGTGGCAAGAACTGCGCCAAGGGACCTTCGACAATCAACCAGGTGACCGATCCCGACCGGATCCTCTACCCGCTTCGTCGGGCGGGCGAGCGAGGGGAGGGCAAATGGGAGCGTGTCAGCTGGGACGACGCTCTCGACGCAATCGCTGCTCGTATCCGCAACGCGATCATGGAGGACCGCCACAACGAGATCATGATCCACCTCGGCCGGCCGGGCGAAGACGGCTTCACCGAGCGCGTGCTCGCTTCGTGGGGTGTCGACGGGCACAACAGCCACACGAACGTGTGCTCCAGCGGAGGTCGTACCGGGTTCCAGTTCTGGACGGGCATCGACCGCCCCAGTCCCGACCACGCGAACGCCAAGGTCATTTTTCTCATAAGCTCTCACTTAGAGACCGGCCACTACTTCAATCCTCACGCCCAACGCATCACAGAAGCACGCCAGCGCGGCGCGAAAGTGATCGTCGTCGACGTAAGGCTCTCCAATACGGCCACCCATGCCGACTTCTGGCTGTCACCCCGACCCGGTTCGGAAGCTGCAATCAATCTGGCGATAGCCCGCCACATCATCACGACGGGGCGTGCTAACTGGCAGTTCATTCGCCAGTGGTACAACTGGGAGGAGTACCTCGCAGCGTGCCGGCCGGACGGCCCGCAAGACTTCGAAGCTTTCAAGGACGCCCTTGGCGAACTCTACGGCCAGTACACCTTCGACTACGCGGCCGGCGAATCGGGTATCGAATCTGCCGTCCTCGCGGAGGTAGCAGAGGTCGTCGCCGAAGCCGGGACGGCCTTCTCCTGCCATTCGTGGCGTTCGGCGGCGGCCTCCAACCTCGGCGGGTGGCAAGTGAGCCGAACTTTGTTCTTCATCGCTACGCTCCTCGGGGCCGTTGCGACCCCCGGCGGCACTTTCCCGAACGCATACAACAAGTTCGTGCCGAAACCCATCCACACTCCGCCGCACCCGAAGGTCTGGCAGGAGCTGTCCTGGCCGGTGGAATACCCCCTCGCCCAAAACGAGTTGAGCTTCCTGCTCCCGCATTTCCTGAAAGAGGGTCGGGGCCGACTCGACACCTATTTCACGAGGGTCTACAACCCTGTTTGGACGAACCCCGACGGCATGACGTGGGTGGAGGCTCTGAGCGACCCTGACCTGGTCGGCTGCTATGTGGCTCTGACCCCCACCTGGAACGAGTCCGCATACTTCGCGGACTGGGTCCTGCCGATGGGGCACGCCTCCGAACGCCACGACACGCACTCCTACGAACAGTACGACGGCCAGTGGGTCGGCTTCCGCCAGCCGGTGCTGAGGGCGGCCCGGGAGCGGCTCGGAGAGTCGATCACCGACACCCGCCAGGTCAACCCCGGGGAGGTCTGGGAGGAGAACGAGTTCTACATCGAGCTGTCGTGGCGGATAGACCCCGACGGTGCCCTCGGCATACGCCAGTACCACGAGTCGAAGTCGAACCCGGGTACCAAACTCACCGTCGACGAGTACTACGGGTGGATGTTCGAGAACTCTGTTCCCGGCCTGCCCGAGGCCGCCGCCGAAGAAGGTTTGACGCCGCTCGGCTTCATGCGCCGTTACGGGGCATTCGAGATTTCGAAAGGACGGGGTCCGGTCTATTCGGAGGAAGTCCCCTCAGAGGAGTTGTCCGACGTGGTGGTTGGCTCCTTCGGTCGTGTGTACTCCGCGACACCAAAGCCTGCCGACTCCAATATCGTGCCGATGGGAAGTCCGCCGCCTGACGCCTCCGGGCGACGCGCAGCGGGTGTAATGGTTGACGGGACCATCCGTC
>JAJZDJ010000193.1 GCA_021828685.1 Actinomycetes bacterium
TCCTGGCCCTCAGAGTGAAAACGGTTAGAGCGTGCCGCCGGATGGACAGCAAGCGGGCCTACCTACACATACCAATGCACAGGATGCAAGGAGCTCCGCCATAGCAAACGCGATTCGACGCTCCGAGCCTACAAAGACCCCTCTGGTTTCGCTTGGTGGCTGTCGATGCCGAGGTGGCAGAGGCCGTGCACGCGGCCCTCGACGACGGCTACTCCTGGGCTGCTAACTCCGCCATGTTGGGAGTGTCCAAGCAGACCGCCCACACCCGCTACCGCAGATGACCGACCCGAAGGCCGCAACGAGCGCGGGGCACCGGCGGCTCCCCAACCCGCCGAGGTCGCAGATCGGACTCGAGCATCAACAAGCCCCGCGACCGCCATCAGGCACTGAAAGCTCTCGAACCGGGCCCCGAGGAAGACTTCTCCGGCCGCTACAAGCGGATCCTGCTCAAACGGCACGGGTGAGGGGCGGCCCCGCCAAGGGACGACCGTAACTCGCGCCTCCTTCCAGATCCGCGGAAGAAGCGGCAAAACCCAACTGACACAAAACCGGGAGAACCCCAAGCGGCCAACCCCGCCAAGCCCTTCTCGTCACCCGCAGACGTGCCAGCGGTTCACTGTGTCGTCACACCCTTGCCGCAGAATGGCAGCGTGGTTCCCACAACCCTTGCGGCGCTGATGATCGTGCTCTTGGCAATTGTGCCCGGCTTCGTGGCGACCACGATGTGGGGACGTTCACGGACGTGGAAAGGACATGACTCCGACTTCAGGACGATGCTCCTGTCGGTCGCCATCAGTGGCGTCATACACGTCGTGTTGAAGGCTACCGATCTCCGGTCCCTCGGGATCTTCCGCCGCGTCTGGGCTGTTCTTATCCGAGGCGGTGTGACTCCATCGATTCTGACCAAGGAATGGGTGCTGGATGAAAACGGAAATTTCGTCAGTGAGATCCCCGGCTCGGAGGGCCTGATGGTAGATGCCTCTGAAGTTCGCTCCCTGCGAATACTTCGAGGCGGCGAGGTAAACTCGGCATCGGAGGAGACGACATGACCCGGCCGAAAGAACCACGAGATCAGATCAACAAGGGAATCGTCCCTGGTCGCGGGCTAGCCCCCACGACGCCGCCCCGTGCGGCTCCGCTTCCGACCACCCAGAGCGGCCAGTCCTCCAGTCAAGAGTCACAAAGCCGGTAGACGCGTTGGCACCCGGGTAGACGCTCGGCGAGGCCTACAACCTCCGGGTTACAGCCGTCGGCTAGCGGAAATACGACATTCCTCGCCACGTGGGCAGACTGTGACCGTAATTCCACCGGACACGTGCAATTACGGTCACAGTCTTTCGTGCCGGGCTGCATCTGCCCTAGTTCGGTACTGCCGAGCCGTAAAAGGCGCTGTTCCAGTAGTCAAAGATGCCTCCATCCGCGGCCGCGAGGCGGTAGCCGCCACCGGCGGGTGCTGGCAGGATGGACGACGGCCGCTGCACCGTGCCCCACTGCCACCTTAGAGCTTCTGTCCGACAAAAAGGCTATCTTGGAGAGATGCGCTTGAGTTGGACCGTAGCCGCTCGGCGCCACCGGATCGCCCGAGGCGACGCCCCCTTTGTGATCGAGCACTGCGGACTGGTGTTCATCCAGCCTGCGCCTGCCGGCTCGCCGGTGCCAGACAGCCGCTTCGTCTACCTGGGCGACGATCCAACGGAAGGCCCGTGGAGGTTGTCGGCGTCGAGGTGGACTCCGGTTCAGCGAACGAGCGCCACCTTCGGGTGATCCGATCCGCGCCATGGAACTGCGAGCAAAGTACCGCAACCAGTACGAGGAGGCAAGCGAATGGCGAGTGTGAATCGAACCAAATCAGGGACCATCGTCACGGACGAGATCGAGGAAGCCCTAGCCGACGAGGCTGAAGCCGGATACGACCCGGGCGCCGCTACCGCCGCGCCCAGCGGACGCCCCTCTCTAGGCCGGGGTGTCTCTCCCCGCCTCGACCTGCGCGTCGAAGCGGACCTATCCGACGCCCTGCGCCAACGGGCCAAAGAAGAACGCCGAAGCGTCAGCGCCGTCGCCCGCGACGCCCTCCGCCAGTACCTTGCGTCCTGACCCCCACCCGACCGACGCCATCGCGACGACTCCGACGCCTGCCAATCAAGCTTCCCGAGAACTCCTCAACGTGCACCGCAAGCTCAGATACCCGCTGCCGTTGGTTGTAGCTGATCCAAGTCAAAACCGGGCTCGGCCTTCTCAGTAAACCGGACACACCGAGCGCTTCGACCCGCTCAAGTAGGAGTCTCCACGTGGAGACTGCCAGGCGCCCGACGGCGGGCAGGTAGCGACGACCGATACGTCAAGAAACGGCAAGCCAATCGACCGCTGTGCGCAGCAACCGTCGGCTGTGATACGCGCATCGGTCGCGCAGAGCGTCGGCGCAAACGGCGAACCTTTCACCCTAAACATCACGTACCGCCGACGACGCTCTCTGCCGGCGGCGGCCAGGAGTTGCGCGTGCTCAGGGGTTAGCTCGACGCCTGGCGCCCTTCCAGCGGGTGAGAGTCACCAAGCGCGTACGTGCAGGCCGCTAAGGGGATCGGTGACTGGGATGCCCGGCTCGACACGGCGGAGCGTTAAAAAATTTCCGTTGACGGGCTCCGCCCGTGACTGGGTTCGCCGGCATCGCGACCGTTTGCGCTCTCAGGGACTTCGTCCAATACAGATCTGGTGCGGCTCTCCTGGAGGGACGTAGAGATGCGACTCCAACAGCGGGTTCGCGTTCCGGAGCCGCGGCGAAGATGCCGCTACATGGGAGATCACTACCGACAGTTGGTAGTATCACTCATATGGCGAAAGAGAAGGCAACTATTACCGTCGATCGGGACAAGCTCTCCGAAGCGCGCGCCATGCTTGGCGTGCCCTCGGCATCGGCCGCTATCGACGTCGCGCTCTCAGAACTCATTCGCAGGCACCGATTGCGCAACGACCTGAAGGCGTACATGGGGACACCACCTACCGTCGAGGACGCGGCACTGGCATTGGTACCACCCGACTGGGGCGACCTCGCCGACGACACCGACTGGGACCTCGAGTGGCCCGAGAACCAGTGAGCGATCCTGCGGCCCGACGCGGCGAGATCTGGCTCGCCGAGCTCGACAAGCGTCGACCGGTGGTCGTGCTGACGCGCGATCCCATGGGCCGAGTGCTCCACTCGGTGATCGTCGGTCCGGTCACTTCGACCATCCGTGGCCTCAGCACCGAAGTCGAACTCTCCGAGGCCGACGGCCTTCGCAGACCATGCGTAGTGAACCTCGACAACCTCCAGCTCGTCTCCCGAGCGAGACTGGTACGACGCGTCAGCAGGGCGGCTCCTCACACGCTGCGGGCGATCTGCGCGGCAACGGCGGAGGCGATCGGCTGCCCCCCATCCTGAGCGAAACCTCGGCGACGCTCCCCGGCGTTCGCCGCCAAAGCACACCGCCAGTCGGCCGCCATCGCCGCGAGCGAGCAAGAAGCCGACGACCAAGCCTTCGTCGATGCCATTTCCTGGGACTGGGAGGGCGGCGACGACGAACGGCCTGCGTGAGGCGGGGCGGGCAGCGGGCCTCGGCGTAAATCTCGCGTTTGCGCACCAGATCCCAGCCGCGGTTGGAAGGCGAAGGTACTTCACAGGGTCTCGCTCTCGCAGCCAGCCCCGGACGCCTCAAAGCCCAGAGTTGTAGCGAAACCGGGGTGCCCTCCTAGGCCTTTCCGCGCGGCCAGCCGGAGCCCCGGATTGCAGGGCGGCGACCCGTTTGGACACGAACTCCACTATCGCGTCTGGGATCACGGTATGCGCGGCCACTGCATCAAGGTTGGCAGCAATGCCGGCGAGCGTGGCCTCTACGACCGCATTGGCGACTGCGGCACGCTCGCCCCAGGCGGAAGCTTCTGAGACGAGGTCCTCGGCCGTGACCTTGTGGATGCTGTGCTTGTCGTTGATCCACATGGCGAGCTTGTCGGAAAGGTCCTTCGGGCCGCGCGAGGTGGGGATATTCTTGTAGAAGGTCGTCGGGGTCAGATCGTAGGCTGGAGCAAGGAAGATGCTCCCGTCGGGTGGATGCAGCACAGACAGGTTCTTGGCGTGCGCGTCGGCATTTCCAACCGCCACGTTGAAGGTGGTCAGGGCAAGGAGCTTGGACAACTCCTCCGGTTGACCAAAGCGGTCGAGGGTCGCGGCAAAAGTTTTCAAACTAGGTCCGCCCCGATCCTGATACTTATCACCTCCGCTGGCCGGGTCTACGGCTAGCGCCTGGCAGACATCCTCCTGGTGGATCCGCTCGACGGTACCCTCGGCATTCAGCCGCCGGTCGTAGCGCGAAACGACCAACACCGGCCTACCGTCGATATGGACGACACTGCTATCGACGTCAGTGAGTCCAATACAGCGGGCGAGACGCAAGCAGAAGTCTTCCGCAGCGGCATAGCCAGTTAGGCGCATGTCCTGAGGCTTGAGGATATAGTTGGAAGGCGCTCCGCCGACCGGCCTGCCCCACCGGCCATCGGCGGTCTTAGCGAGAAGAAGTTTCTCCTGAACACCTGCCCCCGAGACTCGAACATCCACGTCTGGATCCGCGCCGAGTGGATGTCCGCGCAGGTCAGCGACGAGGCTTTCCAGGTCCCTGTCACCGAGAAGCTCTATACGGCCCGTAGAAGAAGGTGGCGGAGAGCCGGCTGGCTGAAGAATTACAGCACCGGCGCATTCCCTGCCGATGGCGCCCAGCAGTCCAAAGTGGTCGTTCCGGGAAACAGCGAACAAGTCCGCGATGGTGTCGCGGGCGTCACCTTCAGGGAGCAGGCCGGAGAAGAAGGCCCGCACAGCGTTGCTTTTTGGGCTCCGCGACGCGTCGATCGGCATCGCCAAAGACAGCACCAACGACCCAGGTCGGAATCGGCGTTCTGCCTCCGCGGTAAACTCCAAACGCAGCTTGGCGGGCCTCGTCTCGCTTAGACGACCGATGAGTGTGTCGTACAGCCAAACGTCGAGGGCCGACCTAGTCACGGATCCGATCCTTGACGACCAGCTCCATTCCAAGCTCGCGCAAAACGGCGAATGTGCGTTTGAGCTGCTCAGTGGCTAGGCCTCCCTCCATTCGCGACAGATAAGCGCGGTCCATCTGCAGTTTCGCAGCAAGCGCTTCTTGGGACACGCCCCGCTTGGCGCGAGCTCGGGCGAGGGCACGCCCCAGCTCGGAAGTGTTCTGCACTCTCCAAGACTCCGTCCGCGGCACGCTCATATTCACACAGTACGTGACTAGAGTAGTTTTGTCGATATTCACACATGTACTTGACGTCAGGCGTCGTGCGAATACGCAGGAGGTAAGGTCGAGACGATCGGTCCGACGGTGTTGCCGGCTTAGGACGCTTCCGGGAACTGGATCTGTGGGTTGCTGCTGGTGCCTGCCCTAAGCAGAAGGTCAGGCAGCGTCGCCGTGGAGAAGCGCGACGAGTTTACGCGCCTCGTTCTGGATGGCTTCCACTCGGGCGGTAACGGCGCGTACATCGAGAGAACCGGAGGCGCCCAACACAGCCTGCCGTGCGTCCCAGCTCGGTCCTCGCGGTTGCGCCGTATCTTTGGGTCACCGGCCAAGACTTGCTGCACCTCTGCAATCGAAACCTCATGCCGGCTGAGGTGCTCCTCGTAGCCGTCGTCGATCTCGATCTCCGTGATGTCCGCACTCGATCCTCCATCGCGTATGACGATCGCACGCAAATTCGTCCTACAACTATGAGTACTTCGACGTCCCGCAGCGGGAACCCTATGCAGGACGGTCGGGCGGTAGCTGCAATCGAACATGCCTTCGTGCCGCAAGCCGATCCGCAACCGGGACAAGTCCCGCCGCATGGGGTGCAAGAAGGTCGCGGTCCTGATGCGAATCTCATGGGAGGAGGGTGAAGGCATCAACGTGAGCGGGGCGTACG
>JAJZDJ010000194.1 GCA_021828685.1 Actinomycetes bacterium
TCGAGTAGGAAAGCCTCGAACTCGTCGTCGGCGCGGTCGACTTCGTCGATGAGAAGCACCGCCGGCGAACCCGGGGGCTGGTCGATCGCCGTGAGCAGCGGCCGGCGCACGAGGAACCTCTCGCTGTAGACCTGATCCTCCAGGGCGTCCCCTTCGACAACCGCGTCGGCGCCCGCAGCGTTAACCGACTCCGCTGCGCGGAGGTGGAGCAGCTGCCGGGCGTAGTCCCACTCGTAGACGGCCTGGGAGACGTCTATTCCCTCGTAGCACTGAAGGCGCAGCAGCCGGCCGCCCGTCCACGACGAGAGCACCTTTGCGACCTCGGTCTTGCCGACGCCGGCCTCGCCCTCCAGCAGCAGCGGCCTGTGAAGAGCGAGCGCCAGAAAGATAGACGTGCATAGGCCTTCGTCGGCCAGGTACCCGTTCTCGCTGAGGCCGTCGCTTACCGCCTCAACAGTGAGCGCTCCGGCTTGGATCCCTGGTGATGGCAACTCTGCCGCCGGGATTTCCCCGGCCGTCAGTTCGTCGGCCGTGAGCTCGTCAGCCGTGATCTTGACGGCGAGACCCTCCCCGTCGGAGCGGTGCGAATGTCGATTTTGCGGGACTGTCACCCCCGCAGGCTACGCTGCGCTGGCCTCTTCCAGTGCACGACGCACGAGCACCTGGGCGAGATGGCGCCGGTACTCGGGGCTGGCGTTGAGGTCCGACGGCGGGTCGAGGCCGTCCGCTGCGTGCGACGCGGCCTCCGCCTCGTCTGCGCCCCCGGCGAGAGCTTCCTCCACCGCGGTCGCTCGGAGAGGTACGGAACCCATGTTGACGAGGCTGACCCCGGTACGCTCGCCTCGAAGAGCGGCGACGCCGACGATCGCCCAGTCCTGCGCACGACGGTTGAATTTCTGGAATGACCATCCAGCGCCGGTCGCCTTGGGCAGGGAGATCTCGGTGAGGATCTCGTCGGGCCGCAGGGCCGTCTCCAAGAACCCGAGGAAGAACTCGGTCGCGTCGATGGTCCTGGTCCCGCCCGGCCCGACAGCGGAAAACGTTGCGCCCATCGCCAAACACGCCGCCGGCAGGTCAGAGGCCGCGTCTCCGTGCGCAACAGAACCACCGATCGTCCCGCGGTGGCGCACCTGAGGGTCGCCAACCTGACCGGCGACGTGGGCTACGAGGGGGGCGTGTTCGCGCACGAGTGGGTTGATCTCGACGTCACGGTGGCGTGTGAGGGCGCCGATCACGAGGCGGTCGCCTTCCTCGCGGACATATGAGAGGTCGGAGATACGGCCGATGTCTACGAGCATCGACGGGGCCGAGAGGCGAAGCTTCATCAAAGGGAGAAGGGAGTGTCCCCCAGCGAGAAGCTTCGCGTCCTCGCCGCCCCCGTCGAGCATCGAAAGGGCCTCCTCGACGTTCGACGCGCGACGGTATTCGAAGGCTGCGGGTATCATCGGCGCGCTCCTTTGGCTCGGTTGATCGTTCGGTTGGCAGCCCTATCGGCGGCCCTATCGGCAGCCCTGGCGCCGGCTCTGACGCCGGTCACGCGACCGCGGCCTTCTTGGCGGACGCGGCGTGCAGAGCCGCAGCGACGATGTTGTGGTAGCCGGTGCAACGGCAAAGGTTCCCCTCCAGACCCTCGCGCACTTCGGCCTCGGTCGGGTCGGGGTTCTCGTCGAGCAGGGAGACGATAGCCATCACCATTCCGGGGGTGCAGTACCCGCACTGCAGGCCGTGCTTCTCGCGAAAAGCCTCTTGGACCGGGTGCATCTGCCCGTCGGCGTCAGCCAGACCTTCGATCGTCGTGACGTCCGCGCCGTCGCCTTGAACGGCGAGCATCGTGCATGACTTCACCGACTCGCCCCCGATCAGGACCGTGCAGGCACCGCACGAGGAGGTGTCGCAGCCTACGTTGGTGCCCGTCAAACCCACGACTTCGCGCAGGTAGTGGACGAGCAGCATTCGAGGTTCCACGTCGTGTTCGTAGTGGGAACCGTTGACGGTCATCGAAACCTTCATGTTGGCTCTCCCCTCCTATCCGTTGTTGATGATGTAGTTGCCTATTGTTGCAGAACCACGGGGGAATCTACTTGGTCGGCGACTCAGCCGCCGTTGCTGGCGGTCGAAGCAGCTGACGGCACGACCGCATAGGCGACTTGGCCGGGCATGACAAGCCCGTACTGCGAGCGGCCTAGCTGTTCCACGTAAGAGGGCGTCTGCAACTGGGTGACCTGCTTGGCGAGAGCCTTGTTCTCAGTTGTGAGCTGCGACAGGCGGTGCGCGGCGACCGACATCTGTGAGCGCTGCGACAGCCATGTCCGGGCGGGTATGGCAAAGAGGAACAGGATCCCTCCGAGGATTACCGCCCCGAGCAGGGCGCGTATCGCCCGCCTCACCGCCCGGCCCGCCGAAGAGCCGCGAAGACGTCCCTGCCGTAAAAGGCGGCGGCCTCGCCGAGCCCCGCCTCGATACGCAGAAGCTGGTTGTACTTCGCTACCCGGTCCGATCGTGCGGGAGCGCCGGTCTTGATCTGCCCGCAGTTCGTTGCGACAGCCAGATCGGCAATAGTCGCGTCCTCTGTCTCCCCCGAGCGGTGCGACATCACCGAGGCGTAGCCGTACCGGCCGGCGTGGGCCATCGTGTCGAGGGTCTCGGTGAGGGTGCCGATCTGGTTCACCTTGATCAGGATTGCGTTTGCGACGCCCGCCTCGATTCCCTGCGCGAGACGCTGCTCGTTGGTCACGAACAGGTCGTCGCCGACCAACTGCACCTTGTCGGCCAGTTTCGCCGTGAGAACCGCCCAGCCGTCCCAGTCGTCTTCAGCCATGCCGTCTTCGACTGACACGATCGGGTAGCGCGACACCAGGTCGACGTAGAAGTCGGCCATCTCTTTCGAAGTAAGCGACCGCCCTTCGCCGGCGAGGTTGTACACCCCGTCGCTATAGAACTCTGATGCGGCCGGGTCCATGGCTATGGCGACCTCTTCGCCGGGAACCCGGCCGGCTTTTTCTATCGCCTCGACGAGGATCCGCACGGCGTCCTCGTTCGAGCCGAGGTTGGGAGCGAAGCCGCCTTCGTCGCCAATGGCACGCGACAGGCCACGCTCGCCGAGCAGATTTCGCAGCGCATGGTATGTCTCGGTACCCCAGCGAAGCGCCTCCCCGAAGCTCGCCGCGCCGAGAGGGACGATCATGAACTCTTGGAGGTCCACGTTGTTGTCTGCATGCACGCCGCCGTTGATCACGTTCATCATCGGGACCGGCAGAACGTGCGCTGCGGCGCCCCCCACGTAGCGGTACAGCGGCAGGCCCACCTCGTCGGCCGCAGCCTTCGCGGCCGCCAGCGACACGCCGAGCAGGGCGTTCGCGCCGAGCCGTCCCTTGTCGTGGGTGCCGTCGAGGTCGATGAGCGCGGCGTCGAGGGTCCGCTGGTCGAGGGCCTCCATGCCGTGCAGGGCCGCCGATATCTCCCCATGCACGTTGTCTACGGCTCGGAGCACACCCTTGCCCCCGTAGCGCTCGCCGCCGTCGCGAAGCTCGACCGCTTCGTGAGTTCCTGTCGACGCCCCCGATGGGACCGCGGCCCGTCCAGATGCGCCGGACTCGAGAAGCACCTCGACCTCTATGGTCGGGTTCCCCCGAGAGTCCAGTATCTCGTGGGCGGTTATTGCTTCGATTTGGCTCATAGATCCGGTGCGGCTCCTGTCGTGGGTGCCGACAACGCTACCTTGCGCGAGCCGGCGTGGGAAGCACTCCCGCCGGAAGCGTCGCGTCGCGCTCGCGCCGCCTTAACCTCGTCCCACAAGTCGTCGCTGATCGCTACGCTTCGCTCGGACGCCAGGAGCTCCATTGCGACGAACCTGCCTGCGAACTTCGCAGCAGCGGCCCGCAGGCACGTCTCGGCGTCGACCCCGAGATGCCTTGCGACATTTACTATGGAAAAAAGGACGTCCCCCAGCTCCTCGCCAATCGCATCGGATCCGGCCGCCCCCGCCTCGACCGCTGCCTGCAGCTCGGCGAGCTCCTCAACGACTTTGGCCCAGGCGCCCGCCGCGTCGTCCCAGTCGAAGCCGACCGACGCGGCGCGCGACTGAACCTTGTGTGCGTACATGAGGGACGGAAGCGCGGCTGGGATCCCGTCCATGAGACTGGTGCGCCCTTTTTCCACCTTCTTCGCCTCCTCCCAGTTAGCCACCTCTGTTCCGGGAGGTCCGAAGACGTGCGGGTGGCGCTCGACAAGCTTGTCGTGGATTGACCTCGCCACGTCGGAGAGGTCGAACTCTCCGGCCTCGGCTGCGAGGTTCGCGTGGAAAGCCACCTGGAACAGGACGTCGCCGAGCTCCTCCTCGAGGTGTTCGTATCCGCCGGGACCGTCGAGTCCGTCTATGGCTTCGAGAAGCTCGTAGGACTCCTCTAGGAGGTGCCGGCTGAGGCTGGCGTGCGTCTGGCGTGCATCCCACGGGCAGCGGGCGCGCAGCAGCCGCACGAGCTCCGCAAAGCGCGTCAGCTCCGCCGCGACCGGCGAGGCGAGCGTCGGCACCCAGATGCACGTGAGGTGGTCCGCTTCGAAGGACCTGTCCAAGTCGGACCAATCGACGTCAAACACCCGCTCGTCGCCGAGACCGAGGCGTTGCATGACCGTCACACGCGGACCGTCTTCGACGCTCAACTTGATGTCCGAAAGCGTCATCGCGCGGTCGCACTGACCGACGAGGAAGGGCCCGGTTCCTCCCGCCGCGTCCACCGCGAAGCGATGGCCGTCGACGAGTCGGACCCCCGACGCCATGGGGTCGATCCGAAGACGCTCCCATGCCAAGTCGACGAACGACACAGAGGGCACTATTTCGAGTCGAACCCGCGGATCTTCCCGAAGCATTGCGACGGTTCGCTCGGCTACGAGAGGAGAGCCTGGCACGGCGTAAAGGACAGCTTCGTCGTTGCCCGACGCCTCGACGAGGGTCTCCACGATCGACGCGTACACCTCGTCGAGTGACGAGCTGGTCTCGTACGCCTGGTCGAAGCTGACCGCCGGCGACGCTAGATGGGCGCTTGGATGGCGGGTCGTTCTCAGATAGCGCCGAGGGATGGCCGCGATCGCCTGCGTAGCGCCCGAGGAGACGAGCGTCGGGTCGCCGGGGCCGAGCCCGACAACGATGATCCTGCCTGTCACCCCTTGGGTGCCGCAGGAGGCGTTACCTGCCCGTTGGCCCAAGTCCCGTACGCCGGGTTCACTTTGACCTGGGCGGAGTTGACGACAGCGGTTATCTGGGAGGGCTCGCTCTGCGCGTTCAAGAGAGAGAGCACCCTGTCCACTCCAGCGCTGCGTGAGATCGCCGTCTTGCTCGCCAGCTGCACCACCGCGTAGCCGTAGGCGGTCTTGATCGGCGCGGAGACAGCACCTACGCGCGCGAGCTTGATGACCGCCGCCTGCCATGCCGCGCTCTGCGTCTCGACTCCGGCCTGGTCGTAGCACGAACGCGCACCCACAAACTTGCCTGCTGCGACCTTCTTGGCCGCCGCAAGCGTCGTCGCTGACGCTTCGCGTAGACAGATCTGCGAGAAAAGGTACGGCTTCAGCTTCGCGAAAGTGCTCTGCAAGGCTGAAGCGTTGGCATTCGACGGGACAAGTGAAGCTTCGAAGGCGAGGTCCTCGACGAGGAAGTTTCGCAGGCTCGCGGGGAACTGGCTCCAGTAGTTCGCCTGGGACTCGTTGACGGCCCGGGCCGCGTCGAGGACATCCGGGCCGGGAAGCTTGTTGATCGCCGCGAGGTGCTCCGAGAGCGCCATGAAGCTGACGTTGTAGCCCACGATGTTCGCGACGAAGGCGCTGCTGTAGGTTCCGGGGCCGCCGGTCCCGAAAACCCCCACCCCCGTGCCGCCCTGCGCTTTCGAGTTGGC
>JAJZDJ010000195.1 GCA_021828685.1 Actinomycetes bacterium
TCTGATTGCTCTGGAGCGCGAAAGCGAGCCTCCTCGCTTCCCACGGACCTGCGACGGGCGGACTTGATAGCTGCGGTGCTACCGCTTCTCATCGAACACGGCACGGCTGTCACGACCCGCCAGATCGCCTCGGCCGCAGGCATCGCCGAAGGCACGATCTTCAGAGCCTTTCCCGACAAGAAGTCCCTGATCACAGCGGCAGTCGAACACGCCTTCGACCCCGCCCCGCTGGACGTCGAACTAGATGCCATCGACCGCACTTTGCCCCTCGAGGCCCGACTGGAAGAGGCGGTATCGATCATGGCCGCTCGCCTCGGCTTTCTCGGCCAGCTCATGCTTGCGACGGGGATCAGGCCACCTGAACCCAAGGCAGGAAGCGCGCCCGGTCACCATCCCCCGAACCTGGCAAGCCTCGCGGCGCTGTTCGAGCCGGACCGGGCGCAAATCCGACGCGACCCGCTGCACGCAGCGCAGCTTCTTCGTGGGCTCACGTTCGCGGCCAGCCATCCGACTCTTCTCGCAGGCAAACCGCTGACCCCGGCGGAGATCGTCTCGGTCCTGCTGTACGGCCTGCGCAAAGACGAGGCACGGCCATGCTGATCCGCCTGCTCGTCACCTACCTCCGCCGATACAAAAAACTTCTCCTCGCCGTTCTCGTACTCCAGTTCGTTCAGACGATGGCCACGCTCTTCCTGCCTACCATCAACGCCGATATCGTCGACAAGGGCGTCTTGACCCACAACACCGGATACATCTGGCGCCTCGGCGCCGTGATGCTCGCCATCACAGCCGTGCAGGTCGTCTTTGCGGTCGCTGCCATATACGCCGGATCGAAGGCTGCGATGGGGTTCGGGCGCGACGTGCGCAGCGGCCTGTTCCACCGAGTGACGGACTTCTCGGCACAGGAGGTCGGCTCCTTCGGCGCCCCGTCGCTTATCACCCGGATAACCAATGACGTGACCCAGGTGCAAATCCTCGTGGTGATGACCAGCACGTTGTTCGTCGCCGCACCGATCATGCTCGTCGGGGGGGTGATCATGGCGATCCGCGAGGACGGACCGCTTTCACTCATACTCGTCGTGAGCATCCCCGCGCTGCTTTTGGGCGTCGGCCAGGTGGTCATCCGGATGGTTCCGCAATTCCAGGCGATGCAGCTTCGCCTCGATCGGGTCAATCAGGTCCTCAGAGAGCAGATCACCGGGATGCGCGTAGTGCGGGCATTCGTACGTGAGCCGGAGGAAACAGCGCGCTTCGAGGCCGCAAACGACGAGCTCACCGCCACTTCGCTCCGGGCGGGTCGGCTGATGGCCTTCATGTTCCCTACCGTCATGCTGGTCATAAACGTGTCGAGCGCCGCTGTGCTTTGGATCGGCGGTAACCGCATCGGTGCCGGACACATGCAGATAGGCGCCCTGATCGCGTTCCTCACCTACCTCGTGCAGATCCTGACTTCGGTGATGATGGCCACCTTCGTCGCGATGATGTGGCCACGCGCGGCCGTGTGCGCTGAGCGTATACAAGCGGTCTTAGGCACTGCCTCATCGATAAGCGCTCCGACGTCGCCGGTGAGCGAAGTCCGCTCGCGCGCCACGCTCGAATTGAACGACGTGACGTTCTGCTATCCCGGAGCGGAGTCACCGGTGCTCTCCGGCATTTCCTTCCGCTGCAGCGCCGGCCAGACAACTGCGATAATCGGAAGTACCGGGTCGGGCAAGACCACGCTCGTCAATCTCGTCCCGCGGCTGATCGATGCCACTGACGGGAGTGTCGTCGTCGACGGCGTCGACGTGAAGGACCTGGACCTGGAGTTGCTGTGGCAACGTATCGGTCTCGTGCCGCAGAAGCCATACCTCTTCTCGGGGACCGTGGCCAGCAACCTGCGCTACGCGGATCCCGACGCAACCGACGACGAGCTTTGGGACGCATTGGAGATCGCCCAGGCCCGTGACTTCGTATCGGCGATGCCCGGAGGCCTGCAGGCCAGGATCGCCCAGGGAGGGTCAAATGTTTCGGGCGGCCAGCGCCAGCGGCTCGCCATCGCTCGTGCGATCGTACGCAAACCGGACATCTACCTTTTCGACGACTCCTTCTCCGCCCTCGACCTCGCTACGGACGCCCGCCTTCGCTCCGCTCTCGGACCGGTAACGACTGGCGCCGCCGTTGTGATCGTCGCTCAACGAGTCTCGACAATCATCGAAGCCGACCAGATCCTCGTACTCGAAGGCGGCCGGCCGGTCGGTCTCGGAACTCACGAAGATCTGAGCAGCAGCTGTGCCACCTACGCAGAGATAGTGGCATCCCAGATGGCGGGGACTGATGCTCGATGACCAGCGTCGTGCGCACCGAGATTTCCGCCGACGCCATGGACGACGAACCCGTGCAACAGCCGCTGGCAGCCCGCAATGGTCTGGCAGGACGTATGGGTGCGGCTGGCATGCCCGTCGAGAAGGCCAAGGACTTGAAAAATTCGAGCCGTCGACTGGCCGGACGCCTCCGCTCCGAGGGCCTGGGGCTCATGGCGGTAGCGGCGCTCGCCGTGCTCAGCGTCGGACTTTCGGTCATCGGACCGAAACTTCTCGGCGATGCAACGAACGTGATCATCGGGGGCGTGAGGCGCCACGCGATCGACTTCGCTGCGCTGCACCGGGTGATCTTCGAGGCTGTCGGTGCATACGTTGTCTCGTCGGCGCTCGCATACCTTCAGTCGTACCTGCTCGCCGGGATCGTTCAGCGGACGATGCAGCGGATCCGCTCCGACGTCGAGGAGAAGATAAATCGGTTCCCCCTGCGCTACATCGACAACCAACCTCGCGGCGATCTGCTCAGCCGTGTCACCAACGACATCGACAACCTCGCCCAAAGCCTGCAGCAAACCCTCAGCCAGGCGCTGACATCGCTTTTGACAGTAGGCGGCGTCGTGATCATGATGCTGCTCATATCGCCGCTGCTGGCCTTGGTCGCGATCGTCACGATTCCGGCGTCACTACTGATCATCAAGGTGATCGCAAAGCGCTCCAAAACCCGATTCGTCGCCCAGTGGACCCATACCGGCACCCTGAACGCCCTGGTCGAGGAGACCTTCACCGGACACGGGCTGGTAAAAGTCTTCGGACGCCAGCGCGACGTCGAGGCGCGCTTCGACGCCAAGAACGAGGAACTGTACTCTGCGAGCTTCGGAGCGCAGTTCATATCGGGAACCATCCAGCCTGCCATGATGTTCCTCGGCAACCTCAACTTCGTCGCGATAGCCGTAGTCGGCGGCCTGCAGGTCTCCTCCGGAGCCATGAACCTCGGGGACATCCAAGCGTTCATCCAGTATTCGCGCCAGTTCACCCAACCGATAACCCAGCTGGCGTCGATGGCGAACGTACTCCAATCCGGCATCGCATCTGCGGAGAGGATCTTCCAGCTCCTCGACGCGCCAGAGGAGAGTGACGACCGGGACTTTCCCCTAGCCACCGGCGAACCGCGCGGCCGCGTCGAGTTCGATCACGTCTCATTCTCCTATGACCCGTCGAGGCCGCTGATCGAGGATCTCTCACTTGTGGCAGAACCGGGCCAGACGGTCGCGATCGTCGGACCTACCGGGGCCGGCAAGACGACGCTCGTCAACCTGGTCATGCGTTTCTACGACATCGACTCCGGTGTGATAACTCTTGACGGCAACGACATATCGAAAATGCGCCGCCAGGACCTGCGCTCCAACATGGGGATGGTGCTACAGGACACCTGGCTTTTCCATGGGACCATCAAGGAGAACATCGCATTCGGAAACCTCGACGCCGACGACGAGCACATCATGGCCTCAGCCCGGGCGACCTACGTGGACCGCTTCGTGCACTCCTTGCCCGACGGCTACGACACAGTCCTAGACGACGAAGGGACGACTGTCAGCGCCGGCGAGAAGCAGCTGCTCACGATCGCCCGAGCGTTTCTCGCCGATCCGGCGATCCTGATACTCGACGAGGCGACCAGCTCGGTGGACACAAGGACCGAGGTTCTCATACAAAAGGCGATGGCCGCCCTGCGATCCAACCGGACTAGTTTTGTCATCGCGCACCGCCTGTCGACGATCCGCGACGCCGACATCATCTTGGTGATGGAATCAGGCCGGATAGTCGAACAGGGAAACCACGAGGAGCTCCTTGCGGCCCGCGGCGCCTACTTCAACCTTTTCAACGCGCAGTTCGCGTCGGCGGCGGTAGACGTCACGTAGACGGCCTTATCCCTCGAGCGGATCTCGATCGGCTTCTGAGGTAAACCCGGCGTTGACAAATATCTCGGGGCGACGCTCCTCCATCGCTGCCAGACGAAGGAACGTTCGCCTGTCGCCATCACTCAATGGCGGCTGAGTGATGGTCCGAGGCCAAAGGCGGTAACGGCGAACCACATCTACTTCCACCGCAAGAAGCGTCAGCTGCGCCGCGAGAAAGAGGAACGACATCAACGCGATCACCAACGCAAAGGTTCCGTACACCGGCGTCGCGTGCGCCAGCTCCCGACGGACGTACCAGCCTCCGAGCGCCTGCAGCCCCTCCCAGAAGACCGTGGCAAGCCCGGCTCCAACGACGACGTCATGCCAACCGAGGCGCTCCGAGGTGAGGACAACGAACGCAGAACTAAACACCGCGAAATTGACGACCGCCCCTGCTACCACAGCGCCAGCGGCAGCAGGCGCCCCGTGCACGACAGCCGGTATGACACTGGTGAGGGCCGTGGAAACCAAGGTTCCGAACCCGAGAGCGGCCAGAAGCAGGAACCCTCGGAGGCGGCGCAGCCAGAAGTTCGGCCACCTCCGGTAAGGCACGTTCCACACGGTCTGCATGGCATTTAACGCGGCCTGGCCGACCCCCTGCACCCCGTAGAGGGTTCCGAGAACTCCGACGATGAGGGCGACAGCATTCCCCGTCAAAGGGTGCGCCGCACTGCGCAGTTGTGTCCCGATCACGGGGAAGTTTCCGAGTGCCGAGTTCAGGACCTTGGACTGCAACCCAGGGTGGCCTTGAAGGACGAATCCGAGGATCGTGGTGAGCAACAACAGAAGCGGGAACAGTGAGAACAATGCGTAGTAAGCGACCACCACCGCTTTGCCTCCGGCCTGGTCGTTACCGTACTTCTGTATGACAGCATAAGGAAACGCCACAACCGGATGACGCTGCTGGAACCTGTCGACTTTGCGAACGGCTTTTTCTATAGGGTTCACACTTGAGAGTCTTACCCACTTCGAAGCCAACGCTTCTAAAGGCCACAACCGCCACGATCCGAGGCGAGAACTGCGGACACTTTGCGGTTCCCGCCCCTAGGACCTTGTCTCTAGCTTTCCTGGCCTCCGGCAGGCACCAGTAGAGGAGCGAGCGAGTGGACTTGGACGAAATCGCCGGCGCAAGCTTTGTCGGAACATGACATGGAGATGAACTCCCTGACCGGTGTTGAGCGGAAAGGGTTGACAAATCCGCTCACCTGAGTAAAGTTTCTAACATAACGCTAACTCGCGTGTGCCGATAACGAGCCACAAACTAAAAAAGGGGAGGCCGTGACTACCGTCAACAAATCCGATTCCCAGCACATCCACGATCGCCTGGATCACCCCGTCGTCGACGCAGACGGCCATGTACTGGAGTACATGCCGGTAGTGCTCGACTATCTGGAGCGCTTCGGCGGGCCGAAGGCCGTCGACCACTACACCAAGGTCGCCGCGTGGTACACGGCGACTGGCGAGCAGCGCCTGGACAAGCGGATGGTCCGACCGCCCTGGTGGGCGCTACCCACCGTGCACGGCATCGACCACGCCACGTCGATCCTGCCGGCGCTATTGGAGGAGCGGATGGGCGAGATGGGACTGGATTTCACTGTGCTG
>JAJZDJ010000016.1:0-5825 GCA_021828685.1 Actinomycetes bacterium
CTGCATGAAGAGCTCCCGGGGGGGGAAGGGGATATGGAGGAAAAAACCGATACGCACATCCGGGCGAACACTGCGCAACAAACCGGGTACCAACTGGAGTTGGTAGTCGTGGACCCAGACGGTCGCGCTGGGCGCTGCGACATCTGCCGCAATTTCAGCGAAGCGGAGGTTGACTTCTCGGTACTGATGCCACCAGTCCCGGTCGAAGGTCGGGGTCCTGATCGCGTCGTGATACAGCGGCCACAGCGTCCCGTTGGAAAAGCCGGTGTAAAAGCCATCGCACTCCGAGTCACTAAGGCTGACCGGCCTTAGGCCGATCCCGTTGACCACATCGGGGATGAGGCCGGGATCACAGTCGCCTCCCGGCCATCCAACCCAGATTCCATGGCGCTCACGAAGGACGGGGGTCAAAGCCGAAACGAGGCCCCCGGGGCTCGGAGGCCAAGAGCTTCCATCCGACTCTCCGGGTTGTCGTACCGGTAGTCGGTTAGCTACGACCACGAAGCTCGAGCGTCCACCGCACGAGTTTCCTTCTTCCATCAAGTCGGACAGTGGACGCTCAAATGGACGGAGCTAGCGCTACGTGCGGGCCTACCACCGGTAGAAGCGATGCCTGCCCGCACCCTCGCCTCTCCCGATCGCAAAACCAACAAGCCAGAACGCAAGCAGCACCAGCGCCAAGATCCAGAGGAGATGCAACGCGAACCCAGCCCCTGCCACGATGAGAACGATAAGCAAAGCTAGCAACAACAACATCGAAAACCACCTTTCGAAGGTTTAGAGATTTTTACCCGAACCCCGCCGCAACCTAGAGATGCGTATTTTCCTGCTCGACTATCCGCCCGCCGCCGGTATCGACGACCGTGCGGCTACGCCGTGAGCCGGACGAGACCGCAGCGACAATCCAGATGACTGCGCCTACCGCTCCGACGGCCATCAGAATTATTCCAACTATGTGGACATTGAAGCCGTGTTGGTTGGGGCTAACAGTGAGCGCAAAGTCAAGCACGGCTCCGACTGCGAACACGATCATGCTCACTACGATTCCGCTTCCGGTCACCATCTGATCACTCCTTTCGTTGTTCCTGCGAAGTGAGTTTCCCCACATTGCTCAAGGGCCAAACGATCCGACCTGGAACGCCTGGAACGCCTTGAACGCCTGGAGCGCCTGGAGTGCCGGCCATGCTGGCCCGTCGGCGTTCCGACGAAGGGCGCCTGTGTAGATCTGGCAGGTGTGGGGTACATCTAACCTGGGCGGACAACGAGGTCCGGCACAGACGCGCAGGGAGAGGATGTTGAACGTGCGAGCACGCGTGCCGACCAGTGGCGCAGCAGTCAAGCGCCGAAGGGTGGCGCACTCAGCGCCGGCAAAGCGCATTGTGACAAATGTCCAAGGCGAACTCTGACGTCATGGGGTATGTTTGTCGTAGCTAGGCGGATGACATTCGAATTCGGGTCTGTGTGCTCAGCGAATGTCTTGCGCGATCCCAGCCCTTGGTGGCGCAGCGTCGAGCACATCGTGTCATGTCACAGGGCCGCACGGTTTGCGACTGCCATCTTTAAACAACGACCCAATACAAAATGTGCAAAGGACTATTGAGTGATTCCTCATCGTGCCAATCCAACAGACGGGTGGCGGGCACCGGCGGTGATCGGCCTGCTACTTGTCGGCGCAGGCCTTATGTCAATTGACAATCTGAAGATCATCGACGTCGGGATTTGCTTATCAGGGCTCATTGCCTTAGTCGTGTGGGGGAACTCGAAGATGTCTCATGGCCATACTTCCCTCTCAGGCCCCTCGGGCCCCTCAGGCGGAATGCGCCCTGGGACGGGACTTCGCTCCCTCATATCGGGAGGCGTGAAGCCGCTCGAGTTGATCCTGTATCTCTCGCCCGTGTTGTTGCTGAGCGTTGCCTATCCGCTTGCAAGCGGTCGTATCGCACATGACTCTGTTGGCGGGGTCCACTTGACGACGATGCTGCTCGGAGCGTCCGTGACGGTCCCATGGCTGACGCAGGCAGTCTGTCTACCTCTATATAGGGCGTTAGCATTACAAATCGAGGAGGGAGACTCGACGAAGCTCCGCGCAAGGCTGTGTGAGGTCTGGCCGTCGGCGTATGGACGTAGCGTCCCGACGATCCTGTTGTTTGCGATACCGGTGGAGGCCACTGCGAGGTGGTCCTTGACGGCGATCGGCGTCTATTTAGCGCTCTGCCTTCTGTATGTGGCGTTTGCTCAATCCCTTATTTTCAGCATCGTCTCTCGGAACAGGTGGCTCTGGGCGAGTGCGTGGGCAGCATTGGCACTTACACTTCTTATCGCACCGGCCCTGTGGTTCCTGCCACCGCTGGCGGCCCTCGTGACACAGCTGATTCCACTTCGTAGGTATCTTCACCGGATGACGAAGCCGGTCTCGCTCGGGAGAAGCGACGTGATAGCTGACCTCGCTCGGGGTCTTCTTCTAGGCTCGGTTCTTTGGGGTGACAAGTTTCTGCTGTTTGTGAAAAGCGGAAGCCACTTCGCAGTGGTAGCAGTGTTCTTGGGCCTGCTGCCGGCGGTACTGGCTTACAACTATTACTTCGTACGGTTGGCACCTCGCTTCGATACACGCGTAAGGGAGCTCAGAACTGCGATGGAGAACGAAAGCAGCGCGCAGTTGGCCGAGCGATCCGTGTCTGTCTGGCAATACGTGGCGTATTCCATGAAGAGGACAGGACTGGCAGCGGCAATCCTTGTCGTCCTCGTTACCGCAATCTCTGGGGTCGTGTCTCCTAAGTCGATGGCTGTCGTCTCCACAGTAGGGATTGCCTCCTGGTTGTTCATGATGACGACGTTGGCTTGCTACAAGCTGGACTACATCGGACGAAGGTCGATAGCGCAGGCTTACAGCGCCATCCACCTCGCGGGCTGCATCCTTGTGTTCTCCCTGGTGAGTTTCGGGCCCGGGCTCTACGAATGGTTGATCGCGATGGAGGTTGGCGTGTTCGCTGCGGCGAGCTACAGCGTGAGGATGCAGTGGCGGTTATCTGAATACAACTTGTTCTGGCGACACGCCACGGCCTGGTAGGGAGGATCACAGACAGATGTCAAGCAGAAGCCGCTTTGGGCGGAGGACTTCCTCCGAAGGACTTCAGGCTGAGGCCAGCCGCTCATTGGCCGGAACTCAAGCCAACGCAAGTCAGGATGTCGAAGGGGAGTCCCTTCGGGAGGAAGTCGACGTGGCGATCGTCGCAGAATCGACGTATCCGTTCCTGAAAGGAGGCGTGTCAACCGTTATTCATGACATCGTCACCGGAAACCAGGATCTGAGCTTCGGGATCATTCATATCACGTGGGATTCCAAGTCGGCAGATGAGGACTTGTATGGCATGCCATGGAATGTGAAGTGGGTGCATCCTGTGTATCTGAGCATGCAGGAGCATCTCGACGACTTCGTCCACGTGAAACCCGGTCCGGCGACGCTTCGCTCCTCCGCGCGGCGGCGGCTGTCGATCAGGTTATTCGACGCTTTAGAGGCGATGGCATCCGGCGATGCTGACCCGATGTGGCGCCTTTATGACGAAGGGATGAACCCTCGGACGCGGAGCTATTTCTTGTGGTCGCTACTTGGCACGAGAGAGTTCATGACCGTGGCCAGTTCCAGACTCGAAAGCCTCGGTCTACCACTTGTCGAGATGTTCTGGCTCCTGCGGGAGTTCTTTTCTCTCTCCTTCGCCATCCTGTCTGTGGACGTCCCAAAGGCTCGGGTGTATCACGCTCACACGACCGGATACGCAGCCCTTCTCGGCGCGGTAGGTGCTCGGCAGAACGGGAGGAAGTTTGTATTGACTGAGCACAACCTCTATGTCCGTGACACCGTCAACATGCTGCTCGACCGCAGCATGGCGTTAGCGCTCACCGAGCGGGACTGGCGGGAATTCGACGTCGGAGCCCCCGCCCGGATGTGGATGGCATGGTGGATCGAGATGGGAAGATTCTGCTATCCCTCTGCTGAGCTAATCACTTACCTGTATCCGTCGGCAATCACGGAGGCGGTGGACTTAGGAGCGCCGCCCGAACGGGCGGTGATAATTCCCAACGGGATGAGAATCTCGGACTTCGATGAGGCCTATCAAAAGCGTCGGTCTGTGATCGGGGAGATCGAAAAGGGCGGAGATCGAACGTGGAGGCTCGTCTACATCGCTCGCATCGTTCCTATCAAGGGCCTGTCCGACCTTATCAGTAGCATCGACCTTCTCGTGAAGAGGGGAGTCACAAATTTCACCCTGGATATCCTCGGCCCGACCGACCATCATCCGGACTACTACATGCTCTGTCGTGAGAGAGCCCGAACTCTGGGGGTCGAGGACTATCTCAACTTTCGAGGGACCGTCAATGTGCGAGAGCTACTCGGAAACTATGATCTTCTTGTGCTGCCCAGCTACAACGAGGGCCAGCCGATTGTGGTGCTCGAGGCGATGACCGCCGGTATCCCAGTGCTAGGTACAAATGTCGGCGGCATGGCCCAGCTCATTTCGGATCCACTGACCACGCCCGGAGGCCGGACGTGTGGACCGTGCGGGATCCTTGTCAATCCTGACTACATCATCGGGATGGCGGATGCACTCGAGGCGATGATGAACTCCTCTGAGTTCTACCGCAGGTACGCGGAGGAGGCCCGCGCGAGGGTAGTGAACTTCTTTCAGATTGACGATGTGATGGGTGCTTACAATCGACTGTACAAGGAGCTCGGTGATATACCAGGAAACGAGCTGGAGGGTCCCGCGGATCGGGTCGCCGAGGTAATTGACTTGACTGATACATCACGTAACGAACGTGCGGTGCAGCGCCAGGGATCTTCGCAGGCCAGGACACGTGAAGCCTAGAAGTCGGTTTAGCGGACGATGTTTAGGAACCTCGCACTGGGGGTAGGTTGGCGTGTGGTCGCGAGGCCGTTGTCTATAGTGAATCGGTGCATCGAGCCACCGCAGTATCACTCGTCACTATCAGCGCCGTACTTGCCGGCGTTAAGGCGCCTTCCAGTAGCGGACACACGCACTCGGCTGTCGCAGGTAGGACGCCACCTGAGATGCCGGGGGCCTCAGTTGATTACACGACGGCCTTCACCTGTCCCGAGCGGTCTCTGCTCCCGGCATATTTCTATCCTGGATCGAACTGGCAGGCGGCTCTCAGTACTGCGTCGGCGGGTTCGTCGTTTATCGTCAACCCGTCCAATGGTCCTGGCGGCGCGCCCGACGCGAACTATGTTCAAACGGTCGACGATGCCCGGGCGTCCGGGGTGGTCCTATGGGGGTATATCAATACGTTTTACGCGAGTTCTCCGCTTTCATCGTTGAGCATCCAAATAGCCGACTACCGGAACTGGTACGGCATCACGAACATTTTCTTCGATGATGCTTCGAGTAGCGCGTCTCAGGTCGGATACTACGCAGCTGCGGGTCAGGCCGTTCGGGCCGAAGACCCCGGTGCATCGGTGATGCTCAATCCGGGAACCTACCCGAATGCTGCCTACGCTGCCCTCGGTGACACCCTCGTAGTGTTTGAAGGTAACTACACGTCCTTTTTGGCGGATCGACCACCATCGTGGGTTGCTAGCGAACCATCGAGCATGTTCGCAAGTCTTGTGTCGGCAGTCCCTGCGTCGGATGTGACGTCTGCGCTAGCGCTTTCTCGCGAGCGCAATAACGGCTACATCTATCTCACTGACCATGTCGACGTCCCGACGCTCTACCAGCAACTTCCAAGCTACTGGTCGACCGAAGTCGCGGACCTTTCAAACCCTTGCGGGACGTCTCCTCCTGCATCAGGTGCAGGTGCTGGGTCAG